>DASYVT010000170.1 GCA_035936835.1 Candidatus Methylomirabilota bacterium
GTCGGGCCAGCTCCTCTCGTCGACCCTCATGGACTACGCGATCCCGAAGACGGACGACCTGATCTCGTTCCAGAACGACCACACCCGCACGCACTCGCCGCGGACCACGCTCGGCGTCAAGGGGATCGGCGAGGCCGCGACCATCGGCTCGACGCCCGCCATCGCCAACGCGGTCATGGACGCGCTCGCCCCGCTCGGCGTCACCCACGTGGACCTGCCGCTCACGCCGCACAAGATCTGGGGCGCCATGAGCGCGGCCCGAAAGAAGTAGGCCAAAGGAGGCCACCCCCAATGGAGGTCACCCCCATGGAGGTCACCCAATGAAAGCCGCCGTCCTGTACGAAGCGAACACGCCGCTCCAGGTCGTGGACCTCGAGCAGCAGGGGCCGCAGGCGGGCGAGGCGCGCGTGCGCGTCAAGGCAGCGGGCATCTGCCACAGCGACTGGCACATCATGAATGGGGACTGGCAGGTGCCGCTGCCCATGGTCCTGGGGCACGAGGCCGCGGGCATCGTCGAGGAGGTCGGCGCCGGCGTGCTCAACGTCACGCCCGGCGACCACATCATCTTCTCCTTCAAGCCGCAGTGCGGGCACTGCCTTTACTGCTCGCTCGGGCGTTCCATCCTCTGCGACGGGCACAAGTCGGTGCGCTGGGCGATGCTCGACGGCTCCCACCGCCTCACGCGCAAGGGCCAGAACATCAACCAGATGGCGCGGATCGGCACGTTCTCCGAGTCCGTCGTCTGCCCCTCTGAGATGCTGGTGCCCATCCGCAAGGAGATGCCGTGGCCGCAGGCGGCGCTCGTCGGCTGCTGCGTGCCGACGGGCGTGGGCGCCGTCACCTCCTGCGCGCGGGTCGAGGCGGGCGCCTCGGTGCTGGTCATCGGCTGCGGCGGCGTGGGGCTCAACGTCGTCCAGGGCGCGCGGCTGGCCGGCGCCGGGATGATCGTGGCCTGCGACCTCCTCGACAGCAAGCTCGGCTACGCGAAGGAGTTCGGCGCGACCCACACCTTCAACGGCAAGCAGGACAACATCGTCGAGCGCGCGCGCGAGCTGACCCAGGGGCGCGGCGTGGACTATGCCTTCGACGCCATCGGCGGCGAGCAGACCACGCTCCAGATCCTCGACGCGATCCGCCCGGGCGGCGTGGCCGTCATCGTCGGCATGGCGGCCATGGCCGTCCGCGCCCCGATCACGCCCTATGCGATGGCGGCCCAGGAAAAGACGCTCAAGGGCACCATGTACGGCTCGATGCGGCCCTCGATCGACTTCCCGCGCCTGGTCGAGCTCTACCTCGACGGCAGGCTCAAGATCGACCAGCTCGTCAGCCGCACGTACAAGATCGAAGAGATCAACGAGGGCTTCACCGCCATGCGGACAGGCCAGGTCGCGCGCGGCGTGGTGGTCTTCAACTGAGCCGCTGATGGCCCCGCGCACCGTCTACGAGGCGCCGCGCGCGCCGGGCGCCCCGGGCGAAGAGGTCGTCACCAGCACCTGCGCGCACAACTGCGGCGGGCGCTGCGTGGTCAACGCCCACGTCAAGGACGGCCGCATCGTGCGCATCAGCACGGACCCGCGAAAGTGGACGCCCGAGCTGCCGCCGCTCACCGCCTGCGCGCGCGGCTTCGGCGCCGCGGACCGCGTCAATCACCCCGACAGGCTACGCTACCCCATGCGCCGGGTCGGGCCCAGGGGCTCGGGCGCCTACGAGCGCATCTCGTGGGACGAGGCCCTCGACCAGGTGGCAAGCCAGATGCGGCGGATCCGGGATGCGTACGGGCCTGCGGCGATCCTCGACTGCTCGCGCACGGGCAGCACCGCGGTCCTCCACAACCGCGCGGCGGTCCAGCGGCTCCTCCACCAATTCGGCGGGTGCACCGAGCTCTGGTCCAACATGTCCAACGAAGCGGAGATCTTCGCGCTCCGCCACACCTACGGCGCCAAGGCCGACTGCAAGTTCTCGGGCCGCGAGCCCGGCGACTACGTCAACTCGCGGCTCATCATCCTCTGGGGGTGGAGCCCGGCCGACGGCACCTTCGGGACCAACAACCCCCAGTACCTGCACTGGGCGCGCGAGCGCGGCGTTCGCATGGTCTCCGTCGATCCCCGCGCGACGCGGACGAGCCTGAAGATGGCCGACGTGCACGTGCCGATCCGCCCGGGGACGGATGCGGCGATGCTGATTGCGATGGCGCAGGTCATCGTCAGCGAGGGCCTGCACGACCAGGCCTTCCTCGACCGGCTGGTGCTGGGCTTCGACGAGGCCCACCTGCCCGAGGGCGCGCCGCCGAACTCGTCCTATCGCTCGTATCTCCTCGGTCTCTCGGATGGCGTGGTGAAGACGCCCGAATGGGCCGAGCCCTTGACCGGCGTCCCGGCCGCGACCATCCGCCGGCTCGCCCGCGACTACGCCACGCTCAAGCCCGCCGCGCTGCACTGCGGCTATGCGCCGGGGCGCACGGGCTACGGCGAGCAGTTCCACCGCGCCGCCTACGCGCTCGTCGCCATCACGGGGAACGTCGGCATGCCGGGCGGCAACTCAGGTTGCAGCGGGGGCGCGCGCGACCACGGCATCAAGCGGTTAGGCGCTCCGCCGAATCCAGCCAACGCGCGCGTCGCCTCGTCGCTCCTGGCCGACGTGCTCGCGCGCGGCCGGGCCGGCGGCTACCCAGCCGACATCAAGATGGTCTACTCTGCCTGTGGTGACCTGGCGAACCAGGCCCCGAACGTCAACAAGATCGTGGCGGGGCTCGAGCGCCTCGATTTCATGGTCGTCCACGACCACTTCCTCACGCCGACCGCGCGCTACGCCGACATCGTCCTGCCGGCCACGACCTTCTGGGAGCGCAACGACATCCACACGCCCTGGAGCGGCGCGGGCCACTACGCCATCTTCATGCGCCAGGCGATCAAGCCGATGTACGAGTGCCGCAACGATGTGGACATCTGCGCCGACCTCGCCGCGCGCTTGGGGCTCGACGGCTACAAGCGCATGGAGGACGTCGAGTGGCTGCGCGAGATCTGCGCGGGCACCGACGTCGACGACTTCGACGCATTCCGGGAACGGGGCCTGGCGCGGCTGCCCGCGCCGGACGAGCCCGTGGCCTTCGCCAAGGAAGTGCGCGATCCGGCACAGCACCCCTTCTCGACTCCGTCGGGGAAGATCGAGATCTACTCGACCTCCCTCGCTGCCAACCCGAACCCGTATGGGCTCGGCAGCGTCCCGCCCATCCCGACCTGGATCCCGCCTCACGACGCCGACCCGCGCTACCCGCTCGAGCTGATCTCGCCCAAGTCGCGGGCGCGCACACACTCGACCCACGACAACCAGGCGGTCCTGGCGCGCGCCGACCGGAACGATGTCTGGATCCATCCGGAAGACGCCGCCACGCGCGGCATCGCCAACGGCCAGCCGGTCCGTGTCTTCAACCAGCGCGGCGCGACCATCATCCCGGCCCGGGTCACGGACCGGATCGCGCGCGGCGTGGTCTCCATCAAGGAGGGCGCCTGGTTCACGCCCGACGCCTCCGGCGTAGACACGCGCGGGTCGGTCAACGTGGTGACCGAGGACCGCTCGTCTCCCTCCGGCGCGATGACCTACAACACCTGCCTCGTCGAGATCGCTCCCGCCTGACTCGGCGGCCCCGCGAGGAAGCGAGCATGTCCGACGACGCCGAGATCGAAGCGAAGGTCGCGGCCGCCCTCGAGGGGCTGGCGGCGGCGCACGAAGTCATCCGGATTGATCCCGGCTTCGCCGACACGGCGGCCTTCTGCGAGAAGTACGGCGTGCCGCCCGACCACTCGGGCAACACCATCATCGTCGCCTCGAAGAAGGAGCCGAAGAAGTTCTGCGCCTGCCTCGTGCTGGCGACGTCGCGGCTCGACGTCAACCACACGGTGCGCCGTTTGATGGACGTCTCGCGCGTCTCCTTCGCTACGGCGGACGAGACGAAGGAGCTCACCGGCATGATGATCGGCGGCGTGACGCTGCTGGCCCTGCCGCCCGACCTCTCGATCTACGTGGACGAGCGCATCATGGCGCTCGACTACGTCATCCTGGGAGGCGGCAGCAGGTCCTCCAAGCTCAAGCTCGCCCCCGACGTCCTGCGCCGCGTGCCTAACTTCCGCGTCGTCCCCGGCTTGGCGCTGGCCGCGTCGTGAAGATCGGCGTCAACCTGATCAACTTCGGCCCGGGCGCGACTCCCGAGGCGCTCCTCTCCTGGGCCCACCTCGTCGAGGAGCTGGGCTATCACCTGCTCATGACCTCCGACCACGTGACGATCACGCCCGATGTCGCTGGCCGCTACCCCGCGCCCTTCTACGAGCCCCTGACCCTGCTCGGCTGGCTCGCGGGCGTCACGCGCCGGCTCGAGCTCGGCACCACCGTCATCATCGTGCCGTACCGCCACCCGCTCGAGACGGCGCGCGCAACGGCGGTGGTGGACCAGCTCTGCGGCGGGCGCTTCATCTTCGGCGTCGGCGTCGGCTGGGCCAAGCAGGAATTCGAAGCGCTGGGGCTGCCGTTCGAAAAGCGGGGCGCCATGACCAACGACTACCTGCGCGCGATCGAGGCCTGCTGGACCCATGACGTTGCCTCCTACGAGGGGCGCTTCGTCCGCTTCGCCGGCGTGCACACGGCGCCGCGGCCGATGCGCGCCCCGCATCCGCCGATCTGGGTCGGCGGCGCGAGCGAGGCCGCGCTCCGCCGCGCGGTGCTCTATGGCGATGCGTGGCATCCGATCAGGATCCGCATTGACTGGCTGAGGGACACGGGGTTGCCGCGGCTGCGCGCAATCGCGGAGAAGGAAGGCCGGCCCGTGCCGGCGCTCTGTCCGCGAATCAAGTTTCAGCTCACTGACGCTCCCCTGCCCGAAGCGGAGCGTGGCGCCGGCCAGGGCAGCCTCGAGCAGGTCCGCGGAGACCTCCGCGCTCTCGAGGCCATGGGCTCCCCCTATGTTCTGCTCGACACCTACTATGACGATCCCGAGGCAACGCGGAGCCACGACCCGGCCTGGCGCCTGCTGAGAACAGCGGCGGAGCGCCTGGTCGACCTCGGGCGTGGGACAATACGCTCATGAGATGGCTCGGCGCGGCCGCGATGCTCCTGCTCGCGGCCGGTCTCGCGCGAGCCGAGGAGCGCACCATGGTTACGCTCGGAACAGCGACACCCGGCGGCGGCTTCCCGGTCTACGGCCAGGCCGTGGCCGAGACCATCAACGGGATCGACCCGTCCCTGGAAGTGAAGACGCGCAATACGAAGGGCTCGACGGAGAACGTCCCGCTCCTCGAAGCGGGGCAGCTCGACCTGGCGCTGGTCCAGGGCGAAGTCGCCCACGAGGCGCTCTCCGGGATCGGCCGCACGCCGGCGCGCCTGCTGATCCTGGCAGCCATGTACACGACGCCCGGCATGTTCGTCGCGCGTGGCGATCAGCCGTACCGCGCGATCGCCGATCTCAAGGGCAAGCCCGTCGCCTGGGGCGCCCGCGGCTCGGGGCTCGTCGTCCTCGCGCGCTACGTGCTCGACGGCATCGGCCTCGACATGGAGCGCGATTTCCAGTCGATCTACCTCGACCAGGCCGGCGACGGCCCCGCCATGGTCGTGGACGGCCGCGCGGCCGCCCTCTGGGGCGGCGGCTCGGGCTGGCCCGGCTTCACGGCCGTCGCGCGCGGCGCGCAGGGGGCGCGCTTCATCGCGCCGAGCGCGGAGGAGCGGGCGCGGATCCAGGCCAAGCACGCATTCCTCCGGACGCTGACCATCCCGGCCGGCGCCTATCCAGGCCAGGGAGAGCCCGTCGTCTCCGTCGGCTCGTGGAGCTTCATCCTCGCCCGGCCCGACGTGCCCGAGGAGACGGCGTACCGTCTCGCGCGCGCGCTTCACCGTGGCGAGCCGGTCCTCGGCGCCCGGCTGCCCCAGGCGCGCGAGACCACTGCGGCCAATACCGTCGCCGCGGCGCCACGCCCCGATCTCATCCACCCAGGCGCGCGGCGCTACTTCCGCGAAATCAACCTTCTACCCTAGAGAGGAGTTCAACATGATCTACGAGATCCGCACCTACGGCCTCCAGACCGGCAGCCTCGCCGAAGTCGAGAAGCGCTACGGTGAGGGCTACGAGCACCGGAAAAAATACTCCGAGCTCTTCGGCTTCTTCCACACCGAGATCGGGCCGCTCAACGAGATCATCCACATCTGGCAGTACGAGAGCATGGAAGAGCGGACGAAGATCCGGGCCGCGGCTGCGAAGGACGCCAACTGGCCACCCAAGATCCAGGAGTTCATCACGCGTATGAGCTCCGAGATCGTCGTGCCCTTCCCCTTCGCGCCCACGGCGAAGCCGGGCAAGCACGGGCCCTTTTACGAGTTCCGGTATTACGAGATGAAGGCGGGGACGCTGCCCGACCTGATGAAGCGCTGGGAGCCCAAGCTTCCGGGCCGCGTCGGGCTCTCGCCGCTGGCGCTGGCGGGCAACGTCGAGTTCGGCACGGCGAACAGGTTCGTGCACATCTGGCCCTATCCGAGCCTGGATGGGCGGATGGCGACGCGCAACAAGGCGCGGGCCGAGGGACTGTGGCCGCCGCCAGGCGGGGCCGGCACGCTGATCACGCAGGCGACCAAGATCTGTATGCCCTCGGCTTTCTCGCCGCTGCAGTAAGGCCGGTCCGATGGCGATCGAGGTCGATCTCTACAGCGATACGGTCACGAAACCCACGCTAGAGATGCGCCGCTTCATATGCGAAGCGGACGTGGGCGACGAGCAGAAGCACGAGGACCCGACGGTCAACCTCCTCCAGGAGATGGTCGCGGAGCTCCTCGGCAAGGAGGCGGCGCTCTTCCTGCCGTCGGGCACCATGTGCAACGAGATCGCGCTCCGCGTCCACTGCCGCCACGGCGAGGAGATGCTGGCGCACAAGACGGCGCACCCCATCCACTTCGAAGCCGGCGGCCCCGCCGCGCTGGCCGGCGTCAACGTCCAGGCCCTCGACGGCCCGCGCGGGCAGTACGACGCGGCGACGCTCGAGGCCGCCATCCGTCCCGACAATCGCCACATGCCGCGGAGCCGCCTCGCCTGGGTCGAGCAGACGTCCAACCTGGGCGGCGGCTCCATCTGGCCGCTGGACAAGGTCCGCGCCGTCACCGACGTGGCGCGCCGTCGCGGGCTCTCGACCCACGTGGACGGCGCGCGGCTCATGAACGCCGTCGTCGCCTCCGGCGTGTCCGCGCAGCAGTGGGCGGCGCCCTTCGACTCGGCGTGGATAGACTTCACCAAGGGGTTGGGAGCCCCGGTGGGTGCGGCGATCGCGGGCTCGCGCGATTTCATCGCCGAGGCGTGGCGCATCAAGCAGCAGATGGGCGGCGCCATGCGCCAGGCGGGCATCATCGCCGCGGGCGGCGTCTACGCGCTCAGGCATCACGTCAAGCGCCTGGCCGAGGACCACGCCAACGCCAAGCGTCTGGCCGAAGGGCTCGCCACGCTGCCCGGCATCGCCCTCGATCCCGCGACCGTCGAGACCAACCTCGTCTTCTTCGATCTCACGGGCGCGGTCGATGCGCCGGCGGCTGTGGAGCGGCTGCTCGCCCGCGGCGTCCGCATGGGCGCCCTCGGCCCGCGGACGATTCGCGCCGTCACCCACCTCGACGTGAGCGCCCAGGCCATCGAGCGCGCCCTGGACGCGGCCAAGGCGGTCTTTACCAAGGCGGTCTTTACCAAGGCGGTCTTTAAAGGATGAGCCGGGTGGACCGCATCCTCTTCGACCACGTCGCTATCGGCGTGCCGAAGATGGCCGACGCGGCGCTCTTTCTCTCGGGCGAGCTGGGCGGGGTGCCCGACGCCGGCCATCCCTCGGGCGTGTTCACCTGGGGCACCTACCGCTTCGAGGGCGGCGGCTCAATCGAGATCATCGAGCCCCTCGGCGCGTCGGGCTTCCTCCACCGGTTCCTCGCCGAGCGCGGCCCCGGCGTCCATCACGTCACCTTCAAGGTGCCGAACCTCGACGACGTCTGCGCGCGGGCCGAGGCAGCGGGATACGACATCGTCGGCCGCGACGATTCCGACCCGACGTGGAAGGAAGCGTTCCTTCATCCCAAGCAGGCGCTCGGCATCGTCGTCCAGTTCGCCCAACCCGGGCCGTCTCACGGCGCGGCGCGACTCTCCACGCCTCCGCCGGGAGTGCCCTCGCCTCCGCCGCCCGTGACGCTGCTGGGGCTCCGCATGCGGGCTCAGTCGCGCGAGCGCGCCGTGACCCAGTGGGGCACGGTGCTTCAGGGGATGATGGACGACGGGCCGCGGGGCAGCCTCGTCTTCAGATGGCCGGGCTCGTTCACAAGGCTTGCCGTGGAGATCGACCCGGTCCAGAATGAGAGCCCGATCGCGATCGAGTTGGCGAGCCCGCGCACGTTGGCCCTGCCTGAGGGCCCGCATCCGGCTCTGGGAGCCGTCTTCACGGAAGAGGAGGCCTGAGATGGGAATCCTGGTGGCGTCCGTCCGGGGAGACTTCGTCGCGAAGGTCAGCGGGCTCGATCTCTCGAAGCCGCTCGACGACGGCGACTTCGGCCAGGTGCGGGACGCCTTCCACCGCTACGCCGTCCTGGTCTTCGCCGAGCAGCCGCTCAGCGACGAGCAGCAGATCGCCTTCAGCGAGCGCTTCGGCCTTCTCGAGGTCAGCATCCGGAGGGACCGCCCCCGCCGGATCCAGAACCCACGCGTCTCCGACATCTCCAATGTGGACGAGAAGGACCGCGTCTTCGATCCCGACGACGAGCGCGCGATTTACAATTCGGGTAATCGCCTCTGGCACACCGACAGCTCCTTCAAGCGCGTGCCGGCCATGGCCTCATTGCTCTCCGGGCGCGAGGTGCCGCCCGAAGGCGGCGAGACGGAGTACGCCGATCTCCGCGGCGCCTGGGACGCGGTGCCGGCCGAGCGTAAGCGCGACCTCGACGAGCTCGTCGCCGAGCACAGCTTCGTCTACTCGCGCGGGCTCATCGGCTATGACCAGTTCACGGATACCGAACGGGCGGAGGTGCCTCCCGTGCCTCAGGCGGTGGTCAGGACCCATCCCGCGACGGGCCGGAAATCGCTTTATCTTGGCTCCCACGCCTCGTACATCATCGGCAGGCCGGTGGAGGAAGGACGCGCGCTGCTGAAGGAACTGCTGGAGTTCGCGACCCGGCCCCAGTTCGTCTACCGCCACGTCTGGGAGCGGCACGACCTCGTCATGTGGGACAACCGTTGCGTACTTCACCGCGGTCGCCCGTGGGACGAGAAGCACCACCGCCGCGTGATGCATCGGACCACGGTCGCCGGCGCCGGCCCCACCGTCGTGGACGGCCGCCCCATCCTCGTCGGCTAGACGCTCAGGCTTCGTAGATCCGCTTCAACTCGCCCTCGGCCCAGCGGACGGCGTCCTCGGCAGTCATCCCCTGCACCGCCTTCGCGTACATGTCGGTGATGATGTACTTGGTGTAGACGAGCGTGGCCTTGGCGCTGGGCGGCCCCGCGTAGCCGAGCGCCCGCGAGCCGCGCGCTGCCGTCTTGAAGGGGCGCATCGCCTCGTCCACCTGGCTCCACATCGGGCTTCCCTCCCAGAAGGCGTTCGCGCCCGTCGCGTAGCCGCCCTCGAGCTCGAACCACTTGGTGTACTGCTCCTTCGAATGGAGCCACTTGACGAGCTCCTTGGCGGCCTGCTGCTGCTTCGACTGCTTCATGATGGTCGTGGAGTACGTGACGTGGTAGGTCGGCGTCGGCCCGTTCGGGCCGTCGGGATAGCGGAAGTGGGCGATGTCGGGCCAGAGCGGCTGGCCTTTCTCGTCCTTGATGTCGGGCCGTCGCCGGGCGAGGATGTAGATGCTGCCGCCGTTGAGGGTCGCCGAGACCTCGCCGGAGTGGAAGGCGCGGTTGTTGGTCGTGTCGTCCCATGCGAGCCCGCCCTCGTCGCAGGCCTCCTTCCAAAACGCCGTCATCCACTTGACCGCCTCGACCGTGTTCCTGGAGTTCAGCACCACCTTCTTCCCGGTCGTGTCGGTCTCGGCGCCGCCGAAGGTCCACGTCAGCGGATAGGACCAGGTCGGTGCGTCGTTGACGGTGTGGCCGAGCGTCTGGCCGAAGGGCTTGCCCTTCTTCTTGAGCGCCGCGCCTATTCTCCGATACTCGTCGAGCGTCTTCGGCGGTTCCGCCGCGCCGACCTCGGCGAACCATGACTTGCGGTAGTTGACGAGGGCCGGCGTGATGCAGTGGGGCAGCGCGAGCCAGCGGCGGCCGTCGCGCGCGGCGGCCTCCGACTGCGTGTAGAACTTGCCCTGGTCCCGCTCCTTCCAGTCGGCGAGGTCGGACATATCCGCGAGCGCGGACGCGTACAAGTGGGGCCAGTTGTGGAGCATCTGGACGACGTCGGGGCCGGAGCCCGACTGGATGGTGGCGGTGATGCGCGTCTGGAGGTCATTCTCGTTGATGGTCTCGAACGCGATCTCCATCTTCAGCTGCCTGCCGTACTCCGCCAGCTGGCGCCTGAGCTCGGCCTCGCCCTGCGGGATGAAATCCACGCGATAGAGGAGGTGCAGGCGCGTTGTCTGGGCGTAAGCGGGCGCCCGCCGGGACGCGAGGATCCCCACCAGCCCCGCGGCGCCGCTCCTGAGAAATCCCCTCCGGTTCACCATGCCAGGATCGAGGCTCAAACCCCGTGCTCCTCCTCGGCGAACCGGATGAGCGCCAGGACCAGGGCGATCACCACGGGACCGAGGATGATGCCGATGGCGCCGAATGTCGCGAGACCGCCGATCAGGCCGAGAAGCACAGGCAGCGTCGAGATCTGTGCCCGGCCCGAGACGACCAGCGGCCGGACGATATTGTCCACCAGGGAGACCACCACCAGGCCCCAGAAGGCGAGGAAGATCGCCGCACCGAGACGCCCGTGAGCGACGAGCACAATCGCTGCGGGGACCCATATCAGGGATGAGCCCACCAGCGGGATGAGCGCCGCTAGCGCGGCCAAAACACCGAAGACGACGGGAGACGGCAGGCCCGTGAACGCGAAGCTGAGGCCGACCAGCGTGCCTTGGCACACGGCCGTGAGGAGGGTCCCCAGGGCCACTGCCCGCGTCACGGCCGAGAGGTGGCCGACCAGGTGCTCCTTCCGCTCGGCGCTCAGCGGGATCAAGGTCAGGCCGCGCGTCACCACCTGCTCGCCGTCGCGCACGAAGAAGAATAGGAGGAAGAGGGTCAGGGTCACCTCGACGATCACGCCCAGCACGCCGGCGAAGAAAGCGCCGCTAGAGGCGACGAGGAGGATCAGCAGCGACCTGGAGCCTTGGATCGCCAAGCCCTGGATCTGCTCCGGCGACACGGATACGAACCCGCTGACCCAGTGGACGAGGCGGTCGAGGGCCGGCACCAGAAAGACGTCGCTCGCCTGGGCGATCTTGTACCGGTCGGCGAGTTCCTGGAGCTTGGCGACGAGCTCCGACGCCTGGCCGGCGAAGACGACCGCGGTGACGACGGCTGGAATCAGGACGAAAAGGGCCCCCGCCAGCGTCACGAGCAAGGCCGCGAGGCCCCGGCGCCCGCGGAAGGCGCGCGTGAGCCGTCGCGTGACGGGCGCCAGGAGAAACGCGAGGAGCCCCGCCCAGAGGATGGACTCGGAGAAGGGCTTGAGGATGCTCAGGAGAGCCAGCGCCAGCAGCGCGGCCGCGGTTAGCCAGAACACCCTCCCGTAGAAGCGGCTCTCGTCCTCCTGGGTCATGTGCGGGCTACTTCAGCTTGACCTCGATGCCCTCCCCCGCGAGCGTGAACTTGATGCCTGTCTGGGTGCTGGTCAGCTCCAGCACGACGCCGTTCTGGTTCCGGAGCGCGGCGACGCTCATGCCCCCGCCGACGGCCGCGCCTGCCTGTGCGGCGGCGTAGGTGCCCGCGAAGTCCTCGAGCTTCTCGAGGTGGAAGACCTTGCCGCGGGCGCTCACCTTGGAAACGCCCACGTCCACGACGCTGAGCCCCTTGACCGAGAAGGTATGGGTCTTGCCCTGGTAGCTGAGCTTGCCGTCGCCCCAGCTGACGCCGACGCCGAGCGCGACGGACTTGCTCTCGATCGTCACGGTGCCCGAGGGCTTGTCGTCCGCCGCCGCCCTCCCGCCGAAGCACACGAGCGCCGCCGCCACGACCCAGATCCATGCACGCGCCATCGTCAATCTCCTTGCCCGGCTCAAAATTTCACGGCCGCTGGAGTGTAACACGGGGCGCGGTATAGTAGCGGGCATGGCCACCTTCCCCCTCGCCCTCGACGGCGTCCGCGTGCTCGATCTCTCCCGCGTCATCGCCGGCCCCTGGTGCGGCGCTCTCCTGGCCGACCTCGGGGCCGACGTCATCAAGGTCGAGGACACGGTTGCCGGCGACGAGTCCCGCACCTGGCCGCCCCACAAGGACGGTGAAGCCGCGGCCTATCTCCTCTTCAACCGAAACAAGCGCGGCATGACGCTCGATCTCAAGGCCCCGGAGGCGGTGGAGATCGTCAAGGCCCTGGTCGGATCGTCGGACGTCCTCATCGAGAACTTCCGCACGGGCACCATGGAGGGCTTCGGCCTCGGTTACGAGGCGCTGGCGGTGATCAACCCGCGCCTGATCTACTGCTCAGTCTCGGCCTTCGGCCGCACGGGGCCGCGCAAGGACGCGCCGGGCTACGAGGCGCTCATGCAGGCCTTCTCCGGCATCATGTCCATCACCGGCGAGCCGGGCGGCCAGCCGGTGCGCGCTGGCGTGTCCTTCCTGGATCTCTCGACGGGCATACTCTGCGCCATGGGCGTCTGCGCCGCCCTGATCCAGCGGGAGCGCACGGGGCTCGGACAGCGGGTCGACGGCTCGCTGCTCGAGACCGCGGTGAGCCTGCTGGCCTTCCACGCCGAGGGCTATCTGCTGACGGGCGCCGTCCCGACGGCGCTCGGCTCCAGCCACCCGTCGCTCTCGCCCTACCGAAACTTCAAGTGCAAGGACGGCCAGTGGATCTTCATCGCCGCGGCCAACGACCGATTCTGGCTGAAGCTCGCGGGCGCGCTCGGCCTCGACGACCTGGCGGCCGACCCACGCTTCGCGGTCAACCAGCAGCGGGTCAAGAATCGCGTCGAGCTGGAGACGCTGCTGGAGCGGGTGATCGGCGAGCGCGACCGCGAGCCCCTCTTGAAGCTCCTGGCGGAGGCCGATGTCCCCGCCACGCCCGTCAACACCGTGGCCGAGGTGATGACCGACCCGCAGACGATCGAGCGCGGTATCGTCCAGAAGGTCGAGCACCCGACGCTCGGCGAGATCCTCGTGGTCGGAACGCCGCTCAAGTTCTCGCGGATGGCGCCGGGCGTGCGTCGCGCCGCGCCGCTCCGCGGCGAGCACACCGACCAGATCCTGGCCGAGTGCGGCCTGGCGCCTTCGAGGATCCGCGAGCTGCGCGACAAGAAAGTCGTCTTGTAACGGGAGGACACCCATGTTCGGTCTCCACAAGCTCTCGATGATCGCGAAGGATGATGCGCTTCCCGGCCGCGCCGCGGCCATGCCCGTGCCCGCGGGGCATTTCGTGAGCGGCGCGCGCCTCGAGCCGCCTTTCCCCGCCGGCACGGAGCTGGCGCTCTTCGGCATGGGCTGCTTCTGGGGCGAGGAGCGTGTGTTCTGGCAGGCCGGAGGCGTCTACTCGACCTCGGTCGGCTATGCGGGGGGCTTCACGCCCAACCCGACGTACGAGGAAGTCTGCAGCGGCATGACGGGCCATGCGGAAGTCGTGCGCGTGGTCTTCGACCCGGCGGCGATTTCCTACGACAGGCTGCTCCGCCTCTTCTGGGAGGGCCACGACCCGACGCAAGGCATGCGCCAAGGCAATGACACCGGCACCCAGTACCGCTCCGCCATCTACTGCTACGGCGAGGCCCAGCTCCGAGCCGCCCAGGCGTCGAAGGACGCGTATCAGCGGGCGCTGGGCAAGGCGGGCTACAAGGCGATCACGAGCGAGATCCGCGAGGCGCCCGACTTCTACTACGCGGAGGATTACCACCAGCAGTACCTCGCGAAGAACCCGCGGGGCTACTGCGGCATCGGCGGAACGGGCGTCAGCTGCCCGGCCGGGCTCACGACGGTCTAAGAGCCGAGAATACGGTTATCTGGGCCGTACGTGGATAAGGCGGGCATCGGCCCTGTAATGCCCGCCCGTCGTGTCATTGGATCACTTCGTCCGCCCGCCCCAGCACCGACGGCGGGATCGTCAGGCCGAGGGCCTTCGCGGCCTTGAGGTTAATCACCAGTTCGAACTTCGTCGGCTGCTCCACGGGCAGGTCGCCGGGCTTGGCGCCCTTGAGAATCTTGTCCACGTAGGTAGCGGCGCGCCGATACAAATCAGCAAAGTTCGCTCCATAGGCCATAAGCCCCCCGGCATCCACACCCTCCCTCCATGGGTACACTGCCGGCAGCCGGTGCTTTGCCGCCAGGTCCACGAGGCGTCTTCGTTCATTGGCGAACATGGCGCTTCCCAACACAGTCAGAGCACCCGCGCGCGCCCTAGTCATCTCCGAGAAGGCCCGGTCGAAATCGGCGGGCCCTCGCGCCTCAACGAATTGCAGCCGCACCCCCAGCGCCCGTGCCGCGACTTCTGCTCTCTTCAGCATGTCCTTGTCCGTTCGTTCGCCGAGGGCACCGGGCTGCCAGAGGACAGCGACCCGGGTGACTCCCGGAACGGCCTGCTTGAGCTGTTCCAGATTCTTGCCGACTAGCTCCGCAATGAGGTTGGACAACCCCGTGACATTGCCGCCCGGCTTCGCAAGGCTGGTGACGACCCCGCTCGTAACCGGATCGGCAGCACCAATGAAGACAATGGGGAGGGTCCTGGTCGCTTGCTTGGCGGCAAGGGCGGCGGGTGTGCCTCCTGCGGTCACGATGACATCAACCTTGAGTGCAACCAGTTCGGCCGCAAGAATGGGGAGCCGCTCGAACTTCCCCTCGGCAGATCGGGATTCGATCACGACGTTGCGGCCCTCGACGTAACCGAGGTCACGCAGTCCTTGACGGAAGGCCTCTGGCAGGTGGGGGCTAGCGGCCAGGTTGGTCGACAGGAAGCCTATTCGAGGCACTTTGGCCGCCTGCTGGGCCTGGGCCGCAACCGGGCTGAAGAGCCCACCGAGGAGAAGGGCGATGCTGAAGGCGAGCCTCAGCCCTATCATCTCGTCTCCGGGCCTTCGAACGTATTCCCGCGGCGCTCTCGGATTGGACCCACCTCCCTCTGGTCTCGTCCTCGAAGCCTAGAGCACGTATCAGCCGCGGCGAGCGACTGCGAGCCACCGGTCTGCTCCACTGCGGGGTTAGCCGCGCGAGAAGATCTACCGGTAAGCATCGCTGCGATGTCGCACCGCACTGATGTCCACGATTCGGCCACGGTCGTCGATGGAATAGACCACGCGATATTCACCGACGCGGATTCGCCAAAGATTGTCCCCGCCTTGAAGTTTCACGCAACCCGGTGGCCTCGGATTCGAGGCCAAGGCTTCAATATGCGCGATGATCCGTCGCGCCACTTGAGCCTGCAGCCGTTCGAGCTCCCGGCGGGCCGACCGCGCAAAGACAACAGAGTACTCAGCCACGCCGACGCCGCCGAGGGCGGCCGAGGACTCGCTTCTTTACGCTCTCCAGCGATTCGCGAGGCTCAGACGCGCGCTGCTTGGCCAGGGCGCGGTGGTAGAAGTCTTCCCACAACCGCCCCTGCTTCTTGAGATCGATCTGTACCGCCGTCTTGCGGCCGGAATTGTCGACCACGAACTGAACACCTTTCACCATCGCATCTCCTTCTGCGCCGAACGCTCAGTAGCTTGAACTGCGTTATCTCACTGCGTAGTACCGTATAGCACGACGAACGAGCCCGGCCGAGTTCCGTCGGCACCCGCGTTTCCGCGAACTTGCAGGGCACGCCTTCGGCAAGGCGCGCCAGCTCGATCCGAGCCAGTCGGAAGCCGCCGATTTGATCAGCCGCCTGCACGGCTGAGGGACCACTTGAGGGTGATGGGTGTCATCATGGTCGTGACCATGACCATGATGACGACGGCCGAGAAGAGGGCGTCGTCGATGACGCCCAGCCCCTTGCCGACGCTCGCGAAGATCAGCCCGACCTCGCCGCGCGGCACCATGCCGAGGCCCACCGAAAGCCGATCGGTCTTCCCCGCCGCCAGCCCGCAGACGACCTTGCCCGCCACGGCCGCGGCCGTCAGCGCGGCGGCCATGGCGAGCGTGCCGGGCCGCGAGAAGGTCGAGAGGTTGACCTGCATACCCATCAACAGGAAGAACACGGGCGCGAAGATCTGCTCGAGCGGCGCAACGAGCGCGTGCACCGTCTCATCGCGAGCGCCGTGCGCGCCCTCCCGCACGGGGAAGTGGGTGTCGCTCACGATGAGCCCGGCCGCGAAAGCGCCGACGATGGTCGCGAGCCCGATGCGGTTGGCGAGCCAGCCCATCAGGAAGGCCAGCGTCAGCGCGAAGAGGAGCCGTGTCTGGGTCGGTTCGAGCCGGCGGAAGCCGCTCGCCAACCGCCGCGCGATGCGATCGCCCAGGAAAACCACGGCCGCCATGAAGGCTGCGGACAGCAGGCTGATCCGTGCGACTTCGCCGAGGTGGACTCCGCCCGTGGCGACGACGCCCGCCACCACGGCCAGGACGATCAGGCCGAGGACGTCGTCGATGACGGCGGCGCTCAGGATGAGCTTGGCCTCCGGGGACTGAAGCCGCCGGAGGTCCTGGAAGACTCGCGCCGTGATACCGACGCTGGTCGCCGACAGCGTCGCGCCCACGAAGAGGTGCACGGCCGTCGGCGCGGCTGGCAGCAGGAGTGAGGTCGTCAGGAACCCTGCGGCAAACGGCGCGACGATGCCGACCACAGCCACGACGAGCGCCCTTGGACCGACACCGACCAGCTCCTCGACGCTCGACTCCATGCCGACCATGAAGAGCAGAAGCGTCACGCCGAGGTTGGACAGGAGCCAGATGACGAGCGTCATGACCGCCAACTGTCCGCCCTCGGGGCCGCCCAGGGCCTCCACGACGCGAGCGCCAACCGTACCGGGCCCGAGCTTGGTAGTCGGGAAAACCTTGGTCGCCGCCTCGGCGACAGTCACGGGCGAGTTCCACGCCATCGCCACGATCTTCCCGACGTCGTCGAAGTGCATGAGCAGGACGAAGAGCGGAGCGCCCAGCCAGTAACCGACATTGCCGATGATGACACCGATCACCAGCTCGCCGAGCACAGCGGGCTGCCCGACCAGGCCGGCGGCGCGCCGGCCGATGGCAGCGGCCAGAACCACGACCGCCAGCTCCAGCAGGATGGGCGCGAAGGGATCGGCATGCCCGCCCTCGCCACTCGCGGCATGGGCAGCGCCGGTCGCGAGCAATGCGAGAACCGCGCCGGTCACCCAAACGGAGCGGCGGCAGCCGGCCCGTCGTCCGCCGATCACGCTCCGTCCGGAGCGGGTGACACGTCGGCCGCGCCCGCCGTGCGTGACTCGAACTCCTTGGGCACGGGCCGGCCCGCGTCCGTGAACGCCTTGCGGATCGCCTCGACGTTGGGACCGAAGATGGTCTTGCGGTTGGCGCGGGCCCACTCGTTCGACCCGGCGACCGTGTCGAGCGAACCCTGGAAGCGCGGCATCACATAGCGCGCGAAGAGCTCGTAGCTCTTGAGCGTCTCCTCGCGGTTCGCCCATTCATTGGCGCGGAAGAGGAGCCCGCCGAAGCCGCCGCGAGAGAGATCCACCAGCCGCTCGATACCCTTGCTCACGGTATCGGGGGTGCCGACCAGCGTCGTGCCGGCGGCGACGCCTTCACGTAGCGGGTCGTCGGCGCGGCCCGGGGGCCGCCCCAGCGTCTCCTCGAAGTACGTCACGGTCTCGTGGCGCTCGCCAGCGTGCACCTGTCTGAGCGCCAGCTCATCGTCGTCGGCGACGTGGACGTTGACGACGAGCCGCCACTTCGCGCGGTCCATGGACGTGCCGTGCTTGGCCGCGGTCTCCTCGCCGATCCGCCAGTGCTCGGCGATGGCCTCGGGACCGCCGGGCAGCCCCGCGCCCAACGAGAGGACCCCAAGGCCGTGCTTGCCCGCGCTGATCATGCCCGCGGGCGTCATCACGCTCGCCACCGCGATGGGGAAGTGCGGGTCGGTGTACGGCGCCAGGTGCAGCCGCGCGTCGCGGAGCTCGAACCAGTCGGTCTTCATGGTCACGGGCCCGTCGCAGCGCAGGAGCGCCATGATGGCGTCGAGCGCCTCGTCCATTCGCACCCGCTGGGTCGTAGCCTCGATGCCCATCATGTAGGCGTCGGAGACGAGCGCGCCGGGGCCGCAGCCGAGCATCGCGCGCCCGCGCGTCATGTGGTCGAGCTGGACGAAGCGCTGGGCGACCAGGAAGGGATGGTGGTAGGGCAGGCTCGTGACGCCGGAGCCCAGCATGATGTGGCGCGTGCGCTCGGCGGCCGCGGCGATCATGATCTCGGGTGAGGCGATCAGCTCCCACCCCGCCGAGTGGTGCTCGCCGATCCAGACCTCGTCGAAGCCCAGGTGATCAAGCCACTCGATCAGCTCCATGTCGCGGTCGATCGCCAGCGTCGGGTTCTCCCCCACCCGGTGAAAGGGAGCCAGGAAGATGCCGAACTTCATGCCGCGGTGAGCCATGGGGTCTCCATGAAATCGGGGGACGCGAGCGTCAGCGGGCGAGCGACATCTCGGACACGATGAGGCGGTAGTCGGCGCGCGGCTTGAAGGAGACGCGGCGGCTCACGCCGTACACGACGATCTCCTGGAAAAGCTCGACCGAGGGTTTCTCATCGTGAAAGATCGCGGTCGCCTCCGCGTAGAGCGCCTTGCGCTTTTTGGGGTCGAGCGAATAGCGCGCCTGCTCCATCAGATCGTGGAAGCGCTGGCCCGGCTGGCTGCCGACCCAATACTTCCCGTTGAAACCCGTCGGGTGGAAGATGCGCCAGAGGCTGCCGTCCGCGTCGAGGAGCGTGGACTGCGGATTGCCGAGGAAGAGGCCCCCGGGCGGAACCGCGCGGTCGTTATTCATGCGCTGGCGGGCACCCATCTCCATCATCTCGATGCGCCCGCGGATCCCCACCTTGCTCCACATGTCCACGATGGCCTCAATGAGCGCCTTGTCGTTGACCATGGTGCCGTTGCCGAAATACAGGGCCACGTCGATGCCGCCGGGGTAGCCCGCCTGGGCCAGGAGCGCGCGGGCCTTGGCCGGGTCGTACGGGTACGGCTTGAGCGCTGGGTTGTAGCCGAAGTCGGTGTCGACGAGCCCGCCGCTATACGGTTTACCCATTCCCGCGTACAGGTTCTTGATGAGGGCGGGGACGTCGAGAGCATAGGCCAGGGCCTGGCGCACGCGCTTGTCGGAGAGCGGCGGCTGGGTCGAATTGGTCGACAGCGCGACGACGCGGGTCGCCGGGACCGTCACGATCTTCGTCAGCCGCCCCTCGGCGATGCCCTTCATGCGGTCCGGCGGCACGTTGGTGATGATGTCGACGTCGCCCTTCTCGAGCGCGACGATGCGTGGAAACTCGTCGGGGATCGGCTTCCAGATCACGCGCTCGACGGACGGCGCCTTCCCCTCCCACCCCCACCAGTCGTGATTGGCCTGCATGACGAGCCGCTCGTCCTTGACCCATTCGACGAAGCGGTAGGCGCCGGTGCCCACGGCGCGCCGGGCCAGCTCCTTGACGCCGTCGTCCGTGATGAGCCGCGCAGGCAGGATCTGGGAGCCCATCTGGGCCATGCGCACAGGCATGAGCGGATCGGGCTTTTTCGTGAGGATACGGGTCGTCAGCGGGTTCACGACCTGCACCGCCTCGATCGTGGTGAAGCCGGGAGTGACCACGGTCTTGCCGGTCTGCATGTTGCGCTCGAACGTGGCCTTGACGTCCTCGGCGGTGAACGGCGCGCCGTCGTGGAACTTGACGCCGGGACGCAGCGTGAACTCCCAGGTCGTCTCGTTGACCGCCTTCCAGGAGGTCGCGAGCCCGGGCTGCAGCTGGAGCGCCGTATCCCAGCGGGTCAGCGTGTCATAGAGGTTGACGAAGTAATTGACCGTCAGGACCTGGGTCGACCGCCCCGGGTCCATGGTGGTCGCCTCGGCGGGCTGGGAGATGACGATTTGGCTGGGCTGGGCAGCGCCCGGAGAGGCGGCGGCGAGCAGGAGGACAGTGGCAAGGCATGGGGCGAGGCAGGCGGCACGCATCAAGCGGCAGTGTACAGCCGCGGATGGCCGCCTGGCAACGGCCCGGAAGGCCCCGTCAAAGGCCCTTGCCCGAAGAGCCCGTGGGGTCTATCCTCAGAGCCCATTCACTTTCGGGCCGCGCCCGCAGCGTCCAGCCACACCGCTCACTAACGGAGGCTCCGATGACCAATGCGCCGGTAGCCAGCTACAGCCTGATCGTCAGGATCCGCATCGTCAACACCCCCGGCATGCTCGGCAAGGTGACGTCCGCCATCGGCGCCGAGGGCGGCGACATCGGCGCCATCGACATCGTCGAGGTGGGGCGCGAGGTCACCCGCGACATCAGCTTCAAGGCCAGCGACGAGGCCCACGGCCAGCGCATCACCGACCGTATCCGCGGCATCGAGGGCGTCACCGTCGTCCACGTCTCCGACCGCACCTTCCTGATGCACCTGGGCGGCAAGATCGAGGTGCGGGGCCGTGTGGCGGTCAAGACGCGCGACGACCTGTCCATGGCCTACACGCCCGGCGTCGCGCGCGTGTGCATGGCCATTCACCACGACCCGGAGAAGGCCTACACGCTGACGATCAAGCAGAACACCGTCGCCGTGGTCTCGGACGGGTCGGCCGTGCTCGGGCTGGGAGACATCGGGCCCAACGGCGCGCAGCCGGTCATGGAAGGAAAGGCGCTCATCTTCAAGGAGTTCGCCGGCGTGGACGCCTTCCCGCTCTGCCTCAATACCAAGAACGTGGACGAGATCGTGATGATCGTGAAGGCCATCGCGCCCGTCTTCGGAGGCATCAACCTCGAGGACATCTCCGCGCCGCGCTGCTTCGAGATCGAGGAGCGACTCCAGCGCGACCTCGACATCCCCGTCTTCCACGACGACCAGCACGGCACCGCGGTCGTCGTCCTCGCCGCGCTCATCAACGCGCTCAAGGTCGTCGGCAAGAAGCTCCCCGACGTGCGCATCGTCTTCACCGGCGCGGGCGCGTCCGGCATCGCCACGGCCAAGCTCCTCATGCTCGAGGGCGCGCGCCACATCGTCGGCTGCGACCGCGCGGGCGCGATCTACCGCGGCCGCAAGGACAACATGAACCCGATGAAGCAGTGGTTCGCCGAGCACACGAACCCCGAGGGGCTCCACGGCTCGGCGGGCGAGGCGCTCAAGGGCGCGGATGTCTTCATCGGGCTCTCCGGCCCCGGTGTCGTCTCGCTCAAGGACATTCAGACGATGAACCGTGACCCGGTCGTCTTCGCCATGGCCAACCCGACGCCCGAGATCATGCCCGAGGAGGCCGGCCCCTTCGTGCGCGTCATGGCCACGGGCCGCTCCGACTATCCGAACCAGATCAACAACTCCTGCTGCTTCCCCGGCTTCTTCCGCGGCCTGCTCGACGTGCGGGCGCGCAGCGTCAACGACGAGATGAAGCTGGCGGCCGCGCACGCCCTCGCGGGCATCGTGGCCGATAGCGAGGTCAGCGAGGAGTACATCACGCCGTCCATGTTCGACCCGCGCGTGGTGCCCACCGTGGCCGCTGCGGTGGCCGACGCCGCGGTGCGGACGGGCGTGGCGCGCAAGACCGGCCGCAAGTAGGGCGAGGCTCCGGCGACGAGGAAGTAAAGGCAGGGCAGAAGTAGGCCGGCAGCGCAATCGCTTCCGAGAAGCGGAGGGCCTCGTGGCCACCACGACGTGCTGCTTGGTCCGGCCCGACACGTACCGCGACTCGGTCGAGCTGATGCGCGTGGCCGCCCTGGTCGAGAAGGTGCGCGGGGTGAGCCGCGCCGCGCTCATGATGGCGACGCCGGCCAACCGCGAGCTGCTCTCCGGCGCGGGGCTCCTTGACGCCACGGGCGCGGCCGCCGGGCCCAACGACCTGGTCGTGGCGGTCGCCGCGGCGGACCGCGCGGCGGGCGAGCGTGCGCTCACCGAGGCGGCCCGTCTCCTCGACGAGCAGGCCGCCGTGTCAGTGCCCTCGGGCGACAAGCCGGCCCCGCTCAGCATCTGGGAGGCCGTGGCCGAGTGCCCACGGGCGAATCTCGCCATCATCTCGACGCCGGGCGCCTACGCGACCGCGGAGGCGCTCAAGGCGCTCAAGCGCGGGCTCCACGTCTTCATCTTCAGCGACAACGTCCCCGTTGCCGACGAGGTCGAGCTGAAGCGGCTGGCCGCGAAGAAGAAGCTTCTCGTCATGGGCCCGGACTGCGGCACCGCCATCCTCGACGGCGTGCCGCTCGGCTTCGCCAATGCCGTGCGGCGCGGCTCCATCGGGCTCGTCGGCGCTTCCGGCACGGGGCTCCAGCAGGTCAGCTGCCTCATCGACCGTCTGGGCGAGGGCTGCTCGCAGGTGATCGGCGTCGGCGGCCACGACCTCGACGAGCGTGTGGGCGGTCTCATGATGCAGGAAGGCATCGAGCGCCTCGCGGCGGATCCCGGGACGCGCGTCATCGTCCTGGTCTCCAAGCCCCCCGCCCCCGCCGTCGCCCGCCGCGTCCTCGACGTCGCCCGCAAGTCGGGCAAGCCCGTCGTCGTCAACTTTCTCGGCGGCGACCCCGCGGCCATCCGCGGGGCCGGCGCGATCCCCGCCGCCACGCTCGAAGACGCTGCGCGCGCGGCCGTCGCGCTCGCGCGGGGCAAGAAGGCCTCCACCGCGCCGCTCGCGGTGGCTCCGAAGCTCGCCGCCGCGGGGCGGGCCAAGGCGCGGCGCTTCGGCAAGGGCCAGTCTCTCGTGCGCGGCCTCTACAGCGGCGGCACGCTGTGCCAAGAGGCGGCGCTGATCCTCGACGAGGCCGGCGGCCACGGGCACACGACCATCGACTTGGGCGACGACGAGTTCACCGTCGGCCGCCCGCACCCGATGATCGACTTCAGGCTGCGCAACGAGCGCATCCTGGCGACGGCCAAGGATGACGCCACGGCGGTCATCCTGCTGGATGTCGTCCTGGGCTACGGCGCCCACCCGGATCCGGCCGGCGCGCTCGTCCCGGCCATCGAGGGCGCGATCAAGGCGGCGGCCAAGCGCCGGCGCGGCCTCGCCTTCGTCGCCTCCGTCTGCGGCACTCCCGCCGATCCTCAGGGCTTGGCGCGCCAGGAGACGCGGCTCGCGGCCGCCGGGGTGCTCCTGGCGCCGAGCAATGCCCAAGCCGCGCGGCTGGCGGCCTCCCTGGTCGGCCATCGCCGGCCCGCGCGCCATCGCCGGCCCGCGCAAAGGAAGAGCTGAGCCGATGCCGGCGCCGAAACCGAAGACCCCGGCCAAATCCGCGCCCCTCTTCGACGGGGGCATCCGCGCGCTCAACGTCGGCGTCGCGGAGTTCGCGCTCTCCCCGCGCGCTCACGGCGCCAGCGTACTCGAGCTCGACTGGCGCCCGCCTGCGGGCGGCGACCGCGACTTCGGCCTCCTGCTGGCGCGTCTCGAAGACGACCCCGACGATCCCATCGGCTCGCGCGTCGCCGCCGCGAACAAGCAGGCCATCGAGCGCATCCTGGCCGCCAAGCCCATGCTCGTGGACATCGGGCGCGCCGCCGACAACCTGAAGGGCCTCGGCCCGCGCCACCTCCTCCACGCCGGCCCCCCCATCGCGTGGGCGCGCATGTGCGGCCCCATGCGCGGAGCCGTCATCGGCGCCATCCTCTACGAGGGCTGGGCCGACGCGCCGGACGCCGCGGAGCGGTTGGCCGCCGGAGGCGACGTGACATTCGCCCCCTGCCATCATTTCGGCGCCGTCGGGCCGATGGCCGGCATTCTCTCGCCGTCCATGCCCGTCGTCATCGTCGAGAACGCGCCGGGCGGCACCCGCGCCTTCGCGACGCTCAACGAGGGGATGGGCAAGGTCCTGCGCTTCGGGGCCTACAGCCAGGAAGTCCTCGACCGCCTGCGTTGGATGAACGAATCGCTGGCGCCTGCGCTCGGCCAGGCGCTCCGCGCCCGCGGGCCGGTGGACCTCAAGAACCTGACGGCGCAGGCGCTCCAGATGGGCGACGAGTGCCACAACCGGAATGTGGCGGCGACCTCGCTCTTCGCCCGGCTGATCGCGCCGGCCCTCGTGCGCACCGCCCCAGCCGACGTCGCGGCGCGCGTGCTCGAGTTTCTCGAGGCCAACAACCACTTCTACCTGAACCTCTCGATGGCGGCCTCCAAGGCGACGATGGACGCGGCGCACGGCATCGAGGGCTCGACCGTGGTGACCGCGATGGCGCGAAACGGCGTCGAGGTCGGCGTCCGCATGAGCGGCACGGGGGACGCGTGGTTCACGGCCCCGGCCCCGGTGCCCGACGGCCTCTACTTTCCCGGCTACGGTCCCGCGGATGCCAACCCCGACCTCGGCGACAGCGCCATCACGGAGACCGCCGGCCTCGGCGGCCTCGCAATGGCGGCCGCGCCCGCCATCGTACGCTTCATCGGCGGCGCCGCCGAGGACGCCATCGTGACCACGAAGCGCATGTACACGATCACGCTGGCGCGAAACAACGACTTCGGCATCCCGGCGCTGGGCTTCACGGGCACGCCGACCGGCATCGACGCGCGCCGCGTGGTGGACAGCGGCGTCCAGCCGGTGTTCAACACGGGCATCGCCCACCGCGAGGCGGGCATCGGCCAGATCGGCGCCGGCATCGCCAAGGCGCCGCTCGCCTGCTTCGCGGGCGCGCTCCGCGAGCTCGGCCGCCGCCTCAAGGTCGCGACATGATGTCGGTCAAGCTTGCGGTCAACGGCACGCTGATGCGGGGGCTCGAGCTCAATCCCAACATGATCGACGCGGGCGCGACCTTCGTGCGGGAGGCCGCGACGGCGCCAGCGTACAGGCTTTGGTCCATCAACGACCGCCACCCCGCGATGATCCGCGTCGCCTCGGGCGGCGTGTCGGTGGCCGTGGAGGTGTGGGCCGTGTCCCCGGAGGGCTTAGCTCAGATCCTCACGCAGGAGCCGCCCGGCCTCTGCATCAGCAAGGTCAAGCTCGCTGACGGCGAAGAAGTACTTGGCGTACTCGGCGAACCGCTCCTCTCCGAGGGGCAGCGCGAGATCACGCAGCACGGCGGCTGGCGCGCCTACGTCGCCTCGAAGAAGAAATAAGAGCCGACGTTCACCCGAGGACCATCTGGGTCTGGATGGTCATCGACAGCAGGCGGCCCGACTCGTCGCTCACCCGGGTCTGCCACACCATGGTCCGCTTGCCGCGATGGAGCGGCGTGGTCTCGGCGCGCACCGTACCCGAGCGGCCGGCGGCGAAGAAGTTCGTCTTGGACTCGAGCGTGGTCGTGCCGGCGCCGGCGGGCAGGTTGAGCACGGTGGCGACGGCGCCCAGCGTATCGGCGAAGGCCATCAAGGTCCCGCCGTGGAGCGCGCCCCCGACGGTCCGAAGCTCATCGCGGATAGCGAGCGTGGCGACGACCCGCTCGCGCGTGAGCTCCACGAACTCGATGCCGAGGAGCTCCACGAGCGTGCCCCTCCACAGCGCGGCCAGGGCGCCGACGTCCACCGTGTCTCCGCTCATCACGGATACCTCCTGGGAAAGAGTTCGGGCGGCTGGCGGCGGCTCTCCACGGCCGCCGTCGCCCCCGGAGGGGGAAATATACGCCGGTCGCGGCTCAGCCGGTCGGCGGTTTCGGACAGCGCGAGCAGCTCGCGCTTGAGCCGCGCGGCGGTCTCGGGCTCCGCGTCGGATACGTCGCGGAAGACGATATCGCCGTCGCGGAGGCGGAAAAGCTCGCTCCGGTCATTTCGCAAGGTGTAGCGCAGAGCCAAGCCGTCCTTGAGGTACAGAAAGCTCCCGTACGTGCCGCTGATGAGCCCGCCCTCGCCCGCGTCGGCGCCGGCGTCAAAAAGATTCCGCCCCATCCCGCTGTAGAGGTGCTCGCCGTCGAGGAGCCCCAGGACGGTCGGCACGATATCGAGATGGGTGCCCGACCGCTCCTGCCGGGAGGCCCAGCGATCCTTCGCGCGGGTGAGCCGCGGGCCGAAGAAGATCAGCGGGACGCGAAGGCGCTCCATGGTGCGCGAGTCAAAGACGTGGCTCGTGTGGTCGCCGGTGATGACCAAAAGCGTGTGATCGAGGTCCGGGTCGTGGAGCCGCACGACCTCGACGAAGTCGCGAACCGACCGGTCGAGGTACTGGAAGGTCGCGAGCACCTCGTCGGCGAGCGGGTTCGTCGTAGACGGCGGCACGGTCCACGGGCTGTGGGTAGTCGTGGTCATCATGTGAGCGGTGAACGGGCCCGAGCTGGAGAGGATGATCTTGGCGGCCTCCTGCAGCATCGGCCCGTCGAAGACGCCGAGCGCGTTGGTGTCCGCGCCGGCTCGGTCACCGAGGCGGGCGCGCAGGTCGTCGTAGCCGAAACCCCGGTAGCCTTGATTACCCATGAACGTGACGAAGTCGGCGCTGCGCTGCTTGAATCCGGCGACGTAGTAGTGCCGGTACCCGTCGGCGCCGATGCTGCGCGCGAGCGAGCCGGTGAGCCCGTTGATCTCCCGGGCGGGCAGGTCCGCGGTGCGGCTGAGCGCGAACGGCGCCGGCAGGCTGGTGACGATAGCGAAGACCGAGCCGTCCGTGGCGGAGAAGCTCTGGATCATCTTGCGGAAGCAGAGGCCTTGCTCGCAGAGTCCGTGGACGTAGGGCATGACGTACTCGCTGCCGACGCGATGGTCGATGAGCGCGGAGCTGAGCCCCTCGACCATGATGACGACCACGTTGCGGATGCCAAGCTGGTCCTCGCCCCGCACCTGACGGAGCAGCGGATAGGTGGGGTCGCCGGCCGGGAGCCCGAGCAGGCGCCGGCTCAGGTCGAGGGCCTCCTGGGCGTCGAGCTGGTACCGGGTCGTGCCGTCCGGGAGGCCCAAGAGGCGGATCAGGTCCTGGAGCGGGTTGCCGACCGCCTGGTTCAGCACGTAGTCGCCAAGCCGCATCCGATCGAGGCTCGACACGAGGCGGATCTGGAGCCCCTTGCTCGCCTTCGTCGGCACGATCTCGAGGGCGACCCACAGCAGAGCACCGATGACGGCCAGGGCCACGACGAAGGCGGCCGGCCGCCAAAGGTCGACGGCCTGTCCGGCCAGGGGGCGCGTGTGCCGCCTCGCGGCGAGCGCGGCGAGCGCGATGCCGAAGAGGCCCCCGCCTATCACGAAGGGGTGCGCGGTGGCGAACGGCTCGAAAGCGATCAGCATCTCGTACGGACGTCCGATGTTCGCGGGGACGATCTCCCAGAGGTGCTGCTGACGCTCGCGGAAGACGAAGAGGTTGACCGCCGCGCACAGCGCGTTGGCGCAGGTGAAGACCCAGAGCCCGGCGAGCGTGGCGCGGAGGCGCAGGCGGCGAGTGACCAGCGCGAGCAGGGCCAGGATGCACAGCTCGAGCGCGAGCAGGGCGGCGTCGAGACCCAGGCCCCGCAGGAGCGCGGCAGGCGCCCCCGAGAGCGCCTCCGGCGCCCCGAACAATCTGATAAAGGAGACGCGGTAGGCGGCGAAGACCGCGAAGTTGACGAGGAGGAACGCGAGCACCTTGACGCAGAACTGTCTGCCGATGAGGAACATTACTCGAGGATTGCCTCGGCCTGCATTCTAGCCCGATCCCGGCCAGCGGCCAAACAGGCGCAGTATGGACTATACTGACGCAGGTGACGACGGTGCGGTACACCCTGACCACGCACAGGCGCCTTTGAGCGCGGGAGCACAGCGATGATTCAAGCTCGTAAGCTTGGCCACATCGTGCTGAAGGTTCGCGATGCCCAGAAATCCAAGGACTTCTACACGCGCGTGCTCGGCCTCAAGCTCGCCTACGAGGACCTGGAGCACGGTGCGGTCTTCCTCAGCTTCGGCAGCCAGCACCACGACCTCGCGCTCTTCCAGCTCGCTACCGGCGAGACCCCCGAGGCGGCTCAGCCGGGCCTGCACCACTCGGCGTGGCAGCTGGGGAGCTTCGAGGAGCTGCAGGCCGCCCATCGCGAGCTGCGCGAGCTCGGCGTGGCCGTGGATTCTGTCATCGAGCACAACGTCACGCGCAGCGTGTACTTTCCCGACCCCGACGGCAACCGTGTGGAGCTCTACTGCGACATGGTCGAGCACGGTTTCGAGGCCATGCAGACCATGGGGCCGCGGCGAGACGTGATCGACATCGAGACGGGCCAGGTCATCGCGGCGGGGCAGCCCCTCGGCCGCTGAGATCAAGGGGGATCAATCATGAGCGAGGACACGCAGCGCTTCAGTGTGAGCCGGGCCGAAGGTGCCGAGTACAAGACGGGCCTGCGCAGCTTCATGGAATACCGCGACCTCGGCATCGAGCACGCGACGCACGGGAAATTCCGTGCCCACGTGGTCCGGATCAAGGACCATGCCGACGGCGCGCATGACATGCACACCACCGGCTTGCACCAGCACCAGTGCGACTTCCAGATGTTCTACGTCCTCAAGGGCTGGATCCGGTTCGTGTACGAGGGGCAGGGGGAGCAGACCTTCCGCGCCGGCGACTGCGTGCTCCAGCCGCCCTCCATCGTACACAACGAGCTCGAGTGCTCGGACGATCTCGAGATCCTGGAGATCTACTCGCCCGCCGTCCATGAAACCTTGGCGGTCGACAAGATGCCCGAGGCGTCCGCCCGCTGAGGCCCGGGCCGCCTTGACGTGCGAGCGTGGCGCTGGATTGTAGATGACATAAACCCCGTTCTCAGTCTTGGCTAGCCGAGACTCAGGCGCTGGCCTTCGCACAGAACGGGTGACCATGACCGCCGTCCGGACCGCGCTCGCCGTCGCTCTCCTGGCCTTCGGGTGCACCTCCGCGGCACCCACGGCGCCGGCGGGGGCCGCGCTCGCCTCGCTGGAGGGCACGGCGTGGCTGGCCGAGGATATCGACGGCGGCGGCGTGGTGGATCGCGTGCAATCGACGCTCGCCTTCGATGCCGGCCAGAAAGTGGCGGGGCGCGCCGCCTGCGACCGTTATTTCGGGACCTACCAGCAATCCGGTGACATGGTCGAGATCAGGCCGGGCGGCACGACGCGCATGGCCTGCCTGCCCGCCGTCATGGAGCAGGAAGCCCGGTTCCTGGCGGCGCTGGGGACGGTGAGGAAGGCCCGCCGCGAGGGTGACACGCTCGTGCTGCTGGACGGCGGCGGCCGTGTCCGGCCGCGCCTCACGCCTATCGCCCGACAGTCGGCCGAAATGAATGTTCTCGCCGCTCGTATCGTGCCCCCCGGATCGACGATCGACACCGGGAACTTGGGGTCAGGTCTTGCAATCCAGCATCTGGCCTTGGCAGATAGGTCCCCCGCGACTTCGACCTTCTGCGGAGAATGCATAAATGCAAGACCTGACCCCGGTCACGGAGGTCGCGGATCTCGCTCAGGCAAGCCGGTAGATCTCGATCGGTTCCTCCCGGCCTTTGACGTGTACCGGGCCGAGCGGCTCGTGGCCGAGCGCCTGCTCGCCAGCGGCCGCGAGCACCTCGCCCGACACCAGGATCTGCGATCCATAGCCCTTGTTCAGCTGCTCGATGCGCGAGGCGAGGATCACGACATTGCCGGTGATCGAGTACTGCTTGCGCAACGCCGAGCCGACGTTTCCGGAGACCGCCTCGCCCGCGTGCAGGCCGACCCCGATCATGATCGGCGGAATCCGTCCGGCTTCCGACAGCTCCCTGATCCCGGCGACCAGCTCGCGCGCAGCGGCAAGCGCGTTGCCGCAGTCGCGTCCGGTGGCAAGTGGAGCGCCGAAGGTGGCCATGAAGCCGTCGCCGAGGAACTGGTTGATGATGCCGTGGTTGCGGTTCACGACGTCGACCGCCTCCGCGAAGACGACGTTCTGGAACGCGACGATCTCCTCCGGCGACTTGTTCTCGACCAGCGGCGTGAAATTGCGGATGTCCATGAACATGACGCACACGAACGTGCGCCTGCTTGCGATCTCCGGGCCGGCCTTGAGCAGCGCCTCGACGATGGCCGGCGATACCTGCTGGCCGAAAGTGCTGACGATGCGCTGGCGCTCCTCCTGCGCGCGGAATACGTTGCTGACCCGTCGCTTCAGCTGGTCCGCGACGAAGCCCGCGGCGAGCCCGGCCAGCGCGAGCATGACCCCCTTGGCCACGTAGAACGGCGGCGCCTCGAACGGCGTGCCCGCCGCGGCGCGCGCGCCGCCCTCCACCACGCCGCCGCCCGCGCCAATGTAGGCGAACGACAGGGCCACGTACTCCGCCGCCGCGACCAGTCCGGTAAATACGGACAGCCTGAAGTCCAACCGCAGCGTGGAGAGCACGATGAATACCGCGTAGAGAAGACCCGCCGCGCTCTGCAGCACGTATACCGGATTCATTTCGCGCGACACGAGGAGCATCAGGATGCTGGGAACGCTCGTTTCCACGAACGCGTTCAGGTACCGGAGAGCACCCGGCACGCCCCTTCCCCGGCGCAGCCAGCGGCCGATCAGGTACCGGATGGCAAGCTCGTAACAGAGCAGCAGGGCGATGACCGCGATGATGTAGAAGAACGCGGCAGGCGTGAGGAAACGAAACATCGGGTAGTCTTTGCGGAACAGCGCGTAACCCAGGCCGTAAAACACGATCAGCGCGCCCAACAGACCGGCAAGGATCGCCATGCGCATGCGCTCGCTGTAGATGATTTCCCGAGCGAGATGATCTTCGAAGGATGTGGCAGGCTCTGTCAGGCAAGCTTCAGTTCGAAACTCCAGGCCGAAGGAATCTTGGCGCTTAGGCGACCTAAAGGCCATTATCAGACCGGGCCGGGGCCGGCGGGCACCGACGGCGGAGTGGCTGGCGCCGAGAGAACCGCGCAGACCGCATCGTTGATCCCCCAGCCGAGCCAATCATCAACGGCGATCTTGCGCCGGCGAGCGCGAGGTAGTCAAGACGCGTCCTGCCGGGGCTGCGGCTGCGGGCGCACGGCACGGTCTAGACGGTGAGGCCGGGGAGTGCCAGCTGCTCGGCTCCTGGCTCGGTTTTTGGCGGCCCCAGCCGCCTTGACGCCTCCGACTCCCCGTGTACACTCTGGCGCATGACATCTCCTGGGCGACACTCGCGAATCGGCGTCGACATCGGCGGGACCTTCACCGACCTCGTCTGGGTGGACGACGCCACCGGCGCCGTCCAGGTGGCCAAGCTCCTCACGACCCCCAAGGACCCTTCGCAGGCTGTCGAGCAGGGCGTGGTCACGCTCCTCAACGACGCGGGCGGCCGGACCGCGGATGTGCGCTCGCTGATCCACGGGACTACCCTAGCCACCAACGCGCTCATCGAGCGTAAGGGCGCCCGGACGGGGCTCCTCACGACGGCGGGCTTCCGCGACGCGGTCGAGATCGGGCGCGAAGGCCGCTACGACATGTACGATCTCTTCCTCGACCAGCCAGCGCCGCTGGTGCCGCGCCACCTGAGGCTCGAGGTCAAAGAGCGCATTATGGC
>DASYVT010000171.1 GCA_035936835.1 Candidatus Methylomirabilota bacterium
CGGATGCAGGAGAGCGTGAAGAAGTACGCGGAAGAGGTGCGACGCTCTCACGCGGCCGTGGTCAAGATCCGCGTCGGGCTGAACTCCGGGGAGGTCGTCGTGCGCGCCATCGGCAGCGACCTCCACATGGACTACACGGCCGTCGGCCAGACGACGCATCTCGCCGCCCGCATGGAGCAGCTCGCCGATCCCGGCGCGATCGTGATCACGCCCGATACGCTGGCGCTGGCCGAGGGCTACGTCGAGGTGAAGTCACTCGGCCCCGTGCCGGTGAAGGGGCTCGCCGAGCCGGTGGAGATCTACGAGGTGACAGGGGCCGGCCCGGCGCGCACCCGCCTGCAGGCGGCCGTCGGGCGCGGGCTCACGCGGTTCGTCGGCCGCGACGCCGAGCTGGAGCAGCTCCGCCGCGCCCAGCAGCTCGCGGGCGAGGGTCACGGGCAGGTGGCGGCGATCGTGGGCGTGGCGGGGGTGGGCAAGTCACGTCTGGTCTACGAGCTCACCCACTCGCACCGCCTGCAGGGCTGGCTCACCCTCGAGAGCGCGTCGGTCTCGTACGGCAAGGCCACGAGCTACCTGCCGGTGATCGACTTGCTCAAGGGCTACTTCAAGATCCAGGACCGGGATGACCTCCGCGAGATCCGCGAGAAAGTAATGGGCAAGCTGCTCGCCCTGGACGAGTCTCTGAAGCCGACGCTGCCGGCGCTGCTGGCCCTGCTCGACGTGCCGGTGGACGACGCCGCGTGGCAGACGCTCGACCCTGGCCAGCGGCGCCAGCAGACGCTCGACGCCGTAAAGCGGTTGCTGCTGCGGGAAGCGCGCGAGCAACCCCTCCTCCTGATCTTCGAGGATCTCCACTGGATCGACGGCGAGACTCAGGCCGTTCTCGACACGCTCGTCGACAGCCTGGGCTCGGCGCGCCTGCTGCTGCTCGTGAACTACCGTCCCGAGTACCAGCACGCCTGGAGCAGCAAGACGTCCTACGGCCAGATGCGGCTCGACGCGCTCCCGGCCGAGAGCGCCGGGGAGCTGCTGGAGGCGCTCCTCGGGGAGGACCCTGGACTCGCGCCGCTCAAGCAGCTGCTGGTCAAGCGCGGGAACCCGTTCTTCCTGGAGGAGACCGTCCGGACGCTGGTGGAAACGAAGGCGCTGGCGGGGGAGCGCGGCCGGTATCGGCTGATGCAACCGGTCCAGGCCATCCAGGTCCCGGCCACGGTCCAGGCGATGCTGGCGGCGCGCATCGACCGCCTCCCTCCGGAGGACAAACGCCTCCTGCAGGTCGCCTCCGTCGTCGGCAAGGACGTCCCGTTCGCGCTGCTCCAGGCGATCGCCGAGCTGCCGGACGAGGCGCTCCGTCGCGGACTGGACCACCTGCAGGCCACCGAGTTCGTTTACGAGGCCGGACTGTTTCCGGATCTCGAATACACCTTCAAGCATGCGCTCACGCACGAGGTCACATACAGCGGTCTGCTGCACGATCGCCGCCGCGAGGTGCACGCGCGGATCGTCGGGGCGATCGAGACACTCCACCGCGATCGCCCCGGCGGAGAGATCGAACGGCTCGCCAATCACGCCGTCCGGGGCGAGTTGCGGGAGAAGGCGGTGCACTATCTCCGGCAGGCCGGAGGCAAGGCGGCCGCGCGGTCGGCGCTCCCGGACGCCCGGGCCTGGTTCGAGCAGGCGCTGGGTGTCCTCGAGGCGCTGCCGGAGAGCCAGGCCACGCTGGAGCAGGCCTTCGACATTCGCCTAGAACTGCGGGGGCCGCTGATCCAGCTCGGTGAAGGACGGCAGACGCTGGAGCGCCTGCGCGAGGCCGAGGCTCTCGCCGAGCGGTTGAACGACGACCGTAGGCGTGGTCGTGTCTGCGCGTTCATGGCGAACACTCAATCGCAGGCGGGGCGGCTGGACGAGGCGCTCGTGACTGGCACCCGCGCACTCGAGATCGCCGGGCGCCTCGGAGACTTGGGGCTCCGCATTCTTGCCACGAACTTTCTCGAGCAGGTGCATTACTACCGGGGCGAGTACGAGCGAGTGGTTGAGCTGGCCACCGACAACCTCGCGGCGTTGCCAGCCGACCGAGTCCACGAGTATTTCGAACTTGCCGCGCCGCCATCGGTCTACGATCGCCACTGGCTGGTAATGAGCCTCGCTGAGCTCGGCAGATTCGCCGAGGCGGCCGAGTACGAAGCCGAGGCGATCCGGCTCGCCGAGCCGACGCAGCATGCGTTCACCGTCGGCTGCGCCTACCGTGCCGCGGGCATGCTCCATCTCCTCGAGGGCGACTGGGCGAAGTCGCGCTCACTGATCGAGCACTGGATCGCGGTGCTCAGGACGGGGAACGTCATCATCCAGCTTCCCTGGGCGGTCGCTTCCTCGGTTTGGGTCCTGGCGCAGCTTGGCGAGGCGAGCGAGGCGCTGAACCGGCTCCGGGAAGGCGAGCAGCTGTTCGAGCGCCTCGCGGTGATGGGAATCATCCACTTTCGGGGCTGGGCCTACCACGCCTTGGGGCGCGCCTATCTGCTGCTCGGCCGGCTCGACCAGGCGCGGAGCCTGGGTGACCGCGCGGTCCAATCGTCTCCGTATCAACCCGGGTACGCGGCCCATGCGCTGCACCTGCTCGGCGACATCGCGACCCATCCCGACCGGTTCGATGCCGAGAGCGGCGAGGCCCACTACCGCCAGGCGTTGGCGCTCGCCGAGCCGCGCGGCATGCGCCCGCTCGTCGCCCACTGCCACCTCGGGCTCGGCAAGCTCCACCGGCGCACGGGCAAGCGCGAGCAAGCGCAAGAGCATTTCACGACCGCGACGACGATGTACCGCGAGATGGACATGCGGTTCTGGCTGGAGCAGGCGGAGGCCGAGCTGAGAAAGTTGGGATGAGAGCCGTTGCGGTCATCTGTTGAAGAGCCCGCGCGAGAGGCATAGAATCCCGGCCAACACAGGGAGGATACACATGGCACAGCAGGGGATCCGCGCGGAGAAGCTCACGCCTCATATCGGCGCCGTCGTCCACGGCGTCGATCTCTCGAAGCCGCTCGACGAGGGCACGTTCAAGGAGATCCACGACTGCCTCATCGAGAACTGCGTGATCTTCTTCCGCGATCAGCGCCTGACGCCGGACCAGCAGAAGGACTTCGGCCGGAGATTCGGCGAGCTGCATGTCCATCCCGCCGCCCCGGGCCTCGTCGAGGGGCACCCCGAGATCCTGGTCATCCACGCCGATGAGAAGTCGAAGCACGTGGCCGGAGAGAACTGGCACTCCGACGTCTCCTGCGATCCCGAGCCCCCGATGGGGAGCATCCTCTACATGCACGAGCTCCCGCCGGTCGGCGGCGACACCCTGTTCGCGAGCATGTACGCGGCGTACGACGCGCTGTCGGAGCCGATGAAGCGGCTCCTCGAGGACTTCACCGCCATGCACGAGGGCGAGCACGTCTACCGCGGGCGCTACGGCGTGAAGGACGAGGGCAAGACCTTCCCGAAGGCCGAACACCCGGTTATCCGCACGCACCCCGTATCCGGGCGGAAGGCGCTCTTCGTGAACAGCGGCTTCACGACGCGAATCGTCCAGCTCAAGCGGCCGGAGAGCGACGCGATCTTGCAGTTTCTCTTCCGCCACATCGAGACGCCGGAGTTCCAGTGCCGGTTCCGCTGGCAGGAGCGCTCCATCGCGTTCTGGGACAACCGCTGCGTCCAGCACCACGCCATGTGGGACTACTACCCGCAGCGGCGGCACGGGCATCGCGTGACGGTCCGGGGCGACAAACCCTTTTACAGGCCGTGAGGGAGCAGGGCCTCGGCCCGACCTCATGACGGATCGCACGATGGCACCTGGGGCTTTAGTATTGGATTGACACTGCGCTCGCTACGGCCCAGTATCCATCGCGGGCGGGACTGGCAGTATCCGCTCGGTGGTAGGGCTGGGCTTCTCCATGCGGCGGCCGTGGATGGGGGCGGTGCCGAGGGGCCTGAGGACCCGAGACTGGCCTTCAACCTAGGACAAGGAGGTCCTGCATGGACGCCCTAAACAAGGTCAAGGCTGCGATCGGAGCAATCACCGACATCGGACTGATGCTACTGGCCCTTGCAATCGTAGCAAGCTTGCTGGTAGGGGGTACCCTCCCGTTCTTCGGGGGGGTCGTAGGCAATATCGTTGGGTTGGTCCAGGGTCTCGGCCAGACCGGTCTGGTGGGGCTCATCGCCTTGGGCATCATCCTGTGGCTCTTCTCAAAGCGGCACCTGTCATAACGATCAGGTAGACGGCGAGCCAGGGGCGGGCATCCCCCACTCCTGGCTTGCCGGACAGTAATGATTCGTCAGATTACGAAGTTCGGCTGGCACGTCGTCGAGGCGGGCTTTCTGCTCGTCATCCTGTGCGTGCTTCTGAACATCATTCTCGGGAGAGGAAGCGGCGGCTTCATCTCGTCGGTGGCAGCGAACGCCTTGGATTTGATGCAGAAGGTCCCCGCGGGGACCTTCCTCGGCGTGTTCTTGATCCTGGCCCTGTACTGGGTCATCAAGGCCAAGGACTCGTCGAAGGCCTGACGCTCGCTCGGAAGCCTACGCCGGCTTCTTGATCGCCGCGAGGGCGGCCTTGGCGCCCGCCGTCAGGTGATAGAGGTCGCTGGTGCAGCCGACCATCAGCCACCGTTCCGCGAGCCGCCGGTTGACCGCCTCGGGGGTCGGCGTGTGGATGCCCGGCGCCACGCCGTTCTTCTTGGCCGATCGCAGGATGGCCTGGATCGCCTCCTCGTACTCCTTGTGCGGCGGGTCGAGCGAGGGCGCGAGCCCCATGGAATTGCAGAGGTCGTTGGGGCCGATGAAGCAGGCGTCGATGCCGGGTACGGAGAGGATCTCGTCGATGCGCTTGACGGCGTCGATGTGCTCGATCTGGACGACGCGGAGGATCTCCTCGTTGGCCCGCTCGAAGTAGGTCTTGGGGTCCGTGTTATAAGGATAGGGCGAAGCGGCCGGAGCCGAGGCTCCGGAGGCCCTTGGGCGGGTACTGGCCGTAATCCGCGACGATCTGCGCCTCCTCGCGGGTCTTGACGTTGGGGGCGACGAAGCCCCAGGCGCCCGCGTCCAGGATGCGCTTGATGCCGAGCTCGCTCACCTCGGGGATGCGCGCGAG
>DASYVT010000172.1 GCA_035936835.1 Candidatus Methylomirabilota bacterium
GCCCGCTCGTGAGCTCCACCGTCGCCAGGATGCGGCGGCCGTCGCGGGAGACGTGCTGGCGGTCCGGCCCCGCGCCGTCGAACGGCGTTACCACGCGGGCCACGCGCGCATCGTTGCGGAGGGGCGCGAGGGCCCGCGCGACGGCGTCGCGGAAGGCTGGGTCCTCGGCGCGAAGGGACGCGCTGCCGAGGATGAGCCCGAACGACGGGGGCTTCTTCGGCAGCTCCCGCTCGATGAGGGCGATGGCGCGTCCCGACTCCGTGAACCTCGGCAGCGGGTTGTTGTCGAACGTCGCGCCCCGGACGATCTGCCAGACGGAGGGGGCCAGCGACAGCACGGAGAGCGCAAGGACGGGCCATCGGTGTCGGTGGACAAAGCGGCCCCAAGCGGCGAACACTACGTGTCGGCGTGGAGGACGGTCGGCAGCGATCTGGCCGGCGCGTAGAATGACGGTTCCGGCATGCCGGCCAGGCACTGCCGCGCGAACTCGATGAGGTGATGGCTCACGATGACGCTGTGGATGAACTGCTCGAAGCGCCCGGTGCCGAGCATCCGCGCCGCCATCGCCCAGAAGGCGCGGCGGTAGTCGCCGCGGACGCCCAGGCGCCAGAAGAGCCGCGCGAAGATGCCGAGCCCCCGCCGGATATTGTGCGGAGCGAGCCGGCGCGGGTCCACGGGATAGGCGAGGCGATGGGGGAAGGTATGGGCCTGCTGGTGCGCGTAGCGCGCGTAGAGGAACGTGGGCTCGAAGGCCGCCTCGATGCAGCGCCGCCACATGTCGAGCACGGTGTCGTACGGCAGGAGGAAGTCCACGTTGGACTCCCGGCCCTCGCCGGGCACGAGCCGGTCCGCGCGCTCGAGTCGCGTCCAGAGCGGCGTCTTCGGCAGGGCGTAGAGCACGTTGATCGTGAGGATGGGGATCCGCGACGCGTGGATGAACTCGATGATCCGGTCCGCCGTCTCGCGCGTGTCAGTGTCGAGTCCGATGATGATGCCCGAGACGACCTCCATGCCGTAACGGTTGATTGTCTCGACCGCGTCGAGGATGGGCATGCGCAGGTTCTGCTGCTTGGACATCGCCTCGAGCGCCCCCGGTTCGGGCGTTTCGATGCCGCAGAAGATCGTGACGAAACCGGCCTCGCGCATGAGCCCGAGGAGGGCTTCGTTCTTGGCGATGTTGAGCGTGGCCTCGCAGGCGATCCGGAGCGGGTAGCGGTGGCGCTGCTGCCAGGCGACGAGGTGCGGGAGCAAGTCCAGCGCCGCCTTGGGGTTGGCGATGAAGTTGTCGTCCACGAAGTAGACTGACTGGGCCCCGCCCTCGCGCAGCCGGTCCAGCTCGGCCACCACCTGCTCGGGCGTCTTGAGTCGCGGGTTCCTCCCGTAGAGCGCGGGGATGTCGCAGAACTCGCAGGTGTAGGGGCAGCCGCTCGAGAACTGGACGCTCGCCAGAAAGTACTCCGGGATCGAGATCAGCTCATAGGCGGGCATCGGGAACGCGGCGAGGGGGAGGCGCTCGCCCGTGGTCAGGACGACCTGGCGCTCGGGCCGGCCCTCGAGGCCGTCGAGCCTCTCGATCAGCTCGTCCGTCGCGTCCCCCATCTCCCCCACGTGGAGGAAATCCGCCTCGGGGTACATCTCCGGGCAGCCGGAGACGGACGGGCCGCCCACGGCCACGGGCCGGCCGCAGGCATGCGCACGGCGCATGATGTCTTCGATGTGGGGGCGCTGGACGTGCATGCCCGACACGAGCACCGCGTCGGCCCAGCGAAAGTCTTCGGGCGTCGCCGCCTGCGCGTTCTCGTCCACGAAGCGCACGCGCCAGGACTTGGGCAGATAGGCGGCGATGAGCAGCAGCCCCTGCGGCGGCATGAAGGCGCGGACGCCGCCCAGGAGCGCGTAGGCGTGGTGGAAGGTCCCGAACGACGGCGTGTACTGCGGGAAGACGCAGAGGATATTGCGGGCCGTTGTCGGGCTATAGGGGGTTCGCATGCGTGATGGCCGGCCTCGGCCGCTTGGACAAAAGTGTACCATGGCCTTCAACCGATCAAGGAACGCCTTCCTCGCCCACTTCGGAGTTGCCCCGATCGTATTGGACCAAGGTCCACTAGGCAGCTCCCCGATGACGTCGCCTAGACTCAGCGTGTCTCCTTGAACACACGGGGCACAATGAGGAGGGATCGCCTTGGAGCGCTACGACCTGGTCATCATCGGCGGCGGGGCCGCCGGCATCAATGCGCTGAAAACTGCCGTCACACTCGAGGCCCGGGTCGTGCTCATCGACCGAGGGCCGCTCGGCGGCACGTGCGTCAACCGGGGGTGAATTCCGAAAAAGACCTTGGTAAGGTCAGCGCGGATTCACCGGCTCGCGAAGGACGCGGCGCGGTTCGGCACGATTGCCGGCGCCGTCGAGCTGGACTGGCCGGCGGTCGTCCGCCGGCAGCATGACATCGTCAAGGAGTTTCAACCGCTCCCGGCGTCGCTGGCGCACGCCGGTGCCGAGGTCGTGCTGGGCGAGGCCAGGTTCAGCGATCCGCACACGATCGCCGTGAACGGCTCGGCCCTGTGGGGCGAGAAGATCATCATCGGCGCGGGATCCGCGCCCGTCATGCCTGCGGTACCGGGTATCGATGCCGCGATCACGTCGGACGAGATCCTGTTCCTTCCCGTCTTTCCGCCGCGTCTCGTCATCGTCGGCGCGGGGGCCATCGGTCTCGAGATGGCCGCCGCGTTCAGCGATTTCGGCGCTGACGTCACGGTCATCGGGCAGGAGAGCGAAATTCTTCCCGCCTTCGACCCGGACGTCGCCGGCTATGTCAGGAAGATTCTCGAGAGCCGAGGCATCACGTTTCATCTCGGCGCGACGCTCACGGGCTTGTCCGGAACACGGGGCGCCGTGACCACGCACTTCACGCATCACGGCGAGCCGCGCGCGCTGACGGCGGACCAGGCGTGCCTGGCCATCGGACGCCGGTGGAGCCCCGTCCCGCTCGGAGCCGAACGCCTCGGTCTCGAGATGGGCCACCTCGGTCTCAAGGTCAGTCCCTATCTGCGGACGTCCGTGGCGCACATCTACGCCGCGGGGGACGCCGCCGGCAACAGGCAGCTCACGCCCGTGGCCGCGTACGAGGGTCGTCTCGCCGCTCACAACGCGCTCGAAGGCGACCGGATGACCACCGACGAACGGATCGTGCCCCAGGCGATCTTCACGACACCGGAGGTCGCCAAGGTTGGTCTGACCCACCGGGAGGTGGAGGCCAGCGGCGTCCGGTGCCACGTCGCGACCCACGACATGCGGGGGGCGTCGAACGGCCGCGCCACCGGCGAGGACGACGGGTATCTCAAGCTGGTGTTCGACGCCATCGACGAGCGGCTGCTCGGTGTCCAGATGGTGAACTATGCGGGCGCCGAGCTCATCCAGATGGCGGCGATGGCGATCCGCAGCGGCATGACGGCGGATGCGCTCGCGGCCCAGCTCTCCGTCCATCCGAGTCAGACGGAACGCTTCATCACGATCGCCGCCCACGACCACCACGAGATCTGTGAGGTGCCGGAGCGCCCGTGAGGCCGTAAGCGCGTCCGCACGCTCGGCCTCATCCACAAGGCCGGTGACGACCACCGGGCCTGGCGCAAGCAGCGGGAGTTCTTAGCCGGCTCTCGCGGCCTCCTCGACGTTGATCTCCCGGGCCGAGGCGGGTGGGTGGAAGGGCCTCCGTCTCGCGTTCGACCCACCGCTCGGACGCGGCGCCGCAGAAGCAGGTGACCCGCTCGAGATAGCCTCCGGCGACTCCATCTTGCCCACGTCGCCGGTCAATGCCCCCGCCCTCGGCCTTCGTGCTTGCCACGGTCCCAGGGCTCCTCACGCTCCCGCCATGCCCGCTCGTGGGCTTCCTCGTGCCACTCACGCCCGTAATGAGCCTCCCACTGCGGCGGCGCGTCACGACGGCCCCCCTTCCAATGTGGAGGGGGCACGCGGTAGTAGCGGACGGGCACGCGGAGAAGGGGCATCGGGACGTGCGCAGGCGCGACCCCCGCCCACGGGCCGTTCCAGGTATGCCCGACGTACCATCCACCTCCGGCGAAGAGCCAGTACTGATGAGCATAGAAGAAGATGTTCTCGGGAGCGCGAGGAGCGTAGTAGACGGCGGCTCCGGGGATGACCATGAGTGTCGGCGGGCCCGGGAGCTGAATCCCGATGTTGACACCTACTTGAGCATGCACGGGTTCCGTCACTGCCAACGCGAGCAGCGCCGCGAGCACGAATCGTTTCACGGTCTCACCGCACACATGCTCTCGCGCGCCGCTAGGCACCCGGAGCCTCGGGCGCGGTGCTGTCGGACGGGGAAAAATCGGCGCGCTCCTTGAGCATGTCGTGGATGGGGTGACCGCTCAGGATGCGCGCCAGCTGATCGGCATCTCCGATGGGACCATGCTCGGCACGAAACCTCATGATGAGCTCTACCTCGGCGGGGCTGAGTCCGGGAAGCTCGAGCAACTCTTGTGCGTTGGCCAGATTGACTCTCACTCGGGTTGGCATACGCGCCTCCGTGGCTGCGAAGTGAGAAACACAAACGCCCCCGGCGGCGGTTGCACGGCCACGAAGGGCAGCGATAGACCGAGGGCTCCGGGCGGTTGATTCACCGGGCGCTCTCCTTAGAGTGTCGCTCGATCAGCCGTTTCGTCAATAGGACGAGACCGAAAATCTGCGTCCATTCTGACACGATGTTTCCGACGACCTGCCCCCATTTGGCCTCAGAGTTCATCGACGTATAGAGCGCAATCCAACCGATTCCCGTGACGATGAGAAAAAGGCTAAGAGAGTGGTCGCGCAGTCGCTGCAGGACGGGACTCTTTCGTACAAATACTTGGTCGCAAATACCATGACCACGACGCCCGACCAGTCGGCGATTGCATTGCCAAAGAATGAACCAAGATGGGTGCTGGAGCTGGAGACACTGTACAGACAAATCCACACGATGAGGATACCGGCCGGGGCGATGCTCAACGAATGCTGACGAACGAAACTGTGTGTGCGACTATGTGTGTCGGCCATTCCGAATCCCCTATCCCTGTGCTTCACGATGCCGGGGACGCGGCGTGGGCACTCTCGAGCGTAAGCCCCAGCTGGGTCAGCGTCCGTTGCGTATCGAGCACGGTCGTCTCGACGTGATCGGCCCCGGCCGCGAGCAGGTGCCGGCGATCGGCATCCTTTTCGTCGTGGAGACCCCAGCGACCGACCACGATCTTGAGCTCTGGACATTGCGAACGTAGGCGCTTACAGAGATGCCGCGCCTGGCTCAAGCCGCCCGGAGCCACGGCCCCGATGCAGAGGAGCGCGGGGTGGTGCAGGGCGACCCAGGCGACCACTTCGGCCGTGAGCATCGAGGCGCCGATCATCTCGATCCGGTACCGCGCGGGGTCCAGCAGATGTCGCACCATCTCGAGCGCCAGGGCATCCGCCTCATCGCGAGCGGGACACCCGACGATCCTGACCCGGGTGTCGGCGCCGGAGTCACTCACGGACAGGTCCCCGGGGTCCCTCTCTGAGGGGGCGGGAGCGTCGTGGGCGAGCACGTCGAGGATCTCCCGGGTGGCCTGTCCCACGAACTGCGCGTCACCCTCCGTCAACAGACCGCGATCACGGTCCTGCTTGGCATAGTAGAGCGCGGGCAGGAGCACCGCGTCGTAGACCGACTCCCGTCCGTCCGCGCTCACGTAGGCCTCGACGATGTCGGCCGCCTCGTCCTGGTCGCGCGCGAGCAGTCGCTGGTAATAGCGCGCCTTGGCCTCGATGACCGGCCGGTCTCCCATGAGCACGACGAGGAACCCCAGGGCGGGCAGGTGCCTGCCGAGCACGAGGAGGCAGACCGTCAGGGGCGTCGCCAGCAGCAGGCCCACCGGTCCCCAGAGCCAGGTCCAGAAGGTCACCGCTACCAGGAGCGCGACCCGCGATACCCCGGCGCTTTGACCGTACAACCACGGCTCGATCACCATGTTCGTGACGAGCTGTATCGTGAGGAACAGACCGACGACCAGCGCCGGTTGGAGCCACCCTGGGAAGACCGCCAGGCTGAGGGCGAGCGGCAGGAGCGCCGCGCTGTATGTCCCCACGTACGGGATGAACCGAAGGGCCGCCGCCAAGGTCCCCCAGGTGACGGCATAGGGAACCCCGATCAGGAATAGGCCGAGTCCCACGGCCACGCCGAAACTACCGTTGACGATGGATTGCATGAGCAGGTACTGGCTGATGCGCGCCCCGGCTTCGTCCAGGGCTCTGGTCGTTGCCGTCACCCGCCGATAGCCGATCAGCAAAATCACCCGATCCCGGAGCTCCCGGCGCTCGAGCAGCATGAAGACCATGAGCACGGCCACGACCACCGCGCTCGTCAACGCTTGGAGGAGGCTTGGCAGGTGGGCGAGAATGGACGGGGACTCCAGGGCGACGGCGATCGGCTTTTGACTCGTCACGCCCGGCTTGTCCGTCTTCTGGATCTCGCTGACGACGTCCTCCACAGTCTTCTGAACCTTCTCCATGGAGCCGCCCTTGCTGGCCCCGCGAAGGTCCGCGATTCTGTGGCGGATGTTCAGGCTGTACCGCGGCAGCTCGTCCGCGAGCGTCACCATCTGGCGAGTGAGCGTCCAGCCAATCCCGCCCAGGATCGAGAGGACGAGGAGGACAGTTACGAGGACCGCCGGGACCCGACCCAGCCCTCGCCGCTGGAGGGTGTCCACGACGGGACTCAGGAGGAACGTCAGCAGGACGGCCAGCGCCAGCGGGATCAGCACGCCCTGCAGCCAATACAAGGCCGCTACGACGAGCGCAATGATTCCCCAACCCTTATTCATGTCCGTTTCCCCAAGAGCAGATGTGAAGGGCCACACGGAGAGCAAGCCGAATCGCTGCCGGGGGGCATCCTATTGCTTCAGCGCGACGACCCGCCCCTCGGAGTTTACAAACACCCGGTAGCGGTTCCCGTCCTGGCATGACGCAATGTAGTCGTTCTCACCTTGCCGCACGACACTGACGACCTGACCACATGGCAATGCCTGGAGCGCGATCACGGCCGTCAGATCCTTGAGGACCGATGCGTCATCCGCGGCGAACGACGGCCCGGCGGAGAGCATCGTCATCACAACGCTGAGGGCCCAGCCCTTTACACGTTTTCTCACAGCGCTTCTCCTCCCGTCAGGTTAGAGCGTTGCAAACTTGGCCGGATCCGCAAGGACGCCCCAGATCGCTTCGCGCGACGCCGCGATGGCTTGAGCCAGCACTGGGTCACTGTCCTGCAGGAGAGACAACACCTTGAGGAGAAGAAGATTGTACCGTTCCCGAAGCTCGGTCAGGACCCCTCCGGTCCGCCCCTGGTGGAACGCCCGAAATTGAGTCAGCAGGTCATCGACTTGATTTTTGAGCGAGATCTTGGAGAACAGGCCGATGGCCTTGGTGTCTCGGAGTCGCTGCTCCAGGGATGCCAGGTCCAGGGGTGGCGACGTCTCCTGCTTCCCCGGGCCTGGAGCGGCGCTCTCCTTCTTCCGAGGCTGCTCCGTGGTTGCGGGGGAAGCGGGAACCTTTAAGGGGGTCTTAGCGACTGAAGGGGTCTTAGCGTCCGGCGAGTCGGTCGTGGCGACGCTCTCGTCTGTGGGACGCGTTGTGGATGGCGTGGCCGGCTGGACCACCGGCTCGACCCCAACGGCCTCGCCTTGCGTCACGCCGGTCACTGCCGGCTCGCGCGGCGGCACGCTCTCTACCCTGACGCAACCCGCCGCCAGGAGGAAGAAGAGGAGTCCGACGATACGCAATCCGGGCATCAACTATTCCTCAGTACGACTCTCGACCGATCCGACGCTCGGTCGGACACGAGTTCACCATGCAACTCAGCTGCGATCCAGTTACTCATTGCGGGGGCTCCTCACCATTGTATGGCAACCGCGTGTACTTACGGCGGCATCATGGCCTGACGGCGACGACCTCCACCCGCCGGTTGAGCGCGAGGCAGCCGTCGTTGGCCTCGCGGCACACCGGGGCCCGAGCGCCGAAGTCGCCGGCCGAAATCCGGCTGGGCGAAGAGTGCGAGCGAGCGAGGGGCTCGCGTACGGACTGAGCTGCTCGCCCTGCGACCGACTCGTCCGATCCCCTGACGTCGCTCCGCTTCGGGGATCGATCACAGAAGAGGAAGCGACAGAAACTCCTCATCCGAACCGATCACTTAATTGCCTTCACTCTAGCGGGCTGAATCCCGCTCCCCAAGTGGACCTTGGTCCAATAGGCGGGGGCCCTGCTGCACAGTGCCCACAGCCTACTGGGTTAACCTGTAAGCCACGGTCAGGCCGCGCACCGGGGGAACGATTTCCAGCGAAGAACCGGACCGGCCACGGGCCCGGCTCCGCGCCCGGAGGTCCATGACGGGCCGGATCCGGGAGCATCTCAGGGGTCATGGGGCGTCAGTTATCTGACTTCTTGGCGCGCCGCCGCCGGTTGCACCTCTTCCCAGGTCACTCGCCGGACGTCAACGCCTCATGGAGGGAGAAATGATGATCGCGGAAGAGAATGCCCAGCATCACCAGCGCAGCGACGAGGTTCCCACCGAGGATCGCCCATGGGCGGAGCGTGTTGAACAGCCACGAACCCAGGACCATCATCGCCAGGAACACGGCCACTTCGAAGCAGCAGAAGAGCATGAACACGCCGATCAGCACGTGCCGGTCACGCTCGGCGAGAGCGAACAGGCCCGCGGCCGCCACCCCGAAGACGAGAAAGATCAGCCCGTGGACTGCCGTGTACTTCAGGACGATGGCCGGCGCGATCGTCAGCGTGGCGGTATCTCGCAGACCCTCGAAGAGCACCGCGCCGAGTAAAGCCGGGGTTCGGAACGGCGTGCCGGCGGCTAGGTCATACAGGAAGAACCAGAGGGCGACCGCAGCAGCGCCCGCGAGCCCGACCAGAATTCCCTCGTACAGTATCCTCTCTCGACCCATGATCATCTCCTCGCCGTAACGCGGCGTCCTCGTTGTGGTGATCGACGTCCCCGCGGACCCCCGCGAAGCGGCCAGCTGCCCTTCTCGTGAGTCCAGAGCCCCCTCGAGAGGCGCCGTGCGGTAGGCGCGCGCCGGCTTGCTGGAGGCTCACTCAGGAACGCGCAGGCGCCGTCACAGCCTCACTTTAGTCGGCCCGATTCCGTCTGCCTATTGGACCTTGGTCCATCCCGATCGCCCTCGGAAGCTCATCGACTGCCGGGAAGCGCCGGAGGCTGTGAGACGGCCCCCAGGGCCGCCGTGTCGGAGAAGATGCTTTATGTTACTTACGCGTCGACGAGATCAACGTCGAAACGTTCAAGGGCATGGTCCAGTTGAGCGGCCTCGTCAGATCTCAGGCGGACATCGACAAGGCGGTCCAAGTCGCCGGCGCGATCGCGGGCGTGAAGTCCGTCAAGAATGACATGCGGATCAAGTGAGGGCAGGTCGAGCCGTCACTCGCTGAAGCTCTGAAGAGCCTAAACTTCGGGAACGGCAGTCCTCCCCCCATAGGGGAACAGTGTCCACGAAACCCGTCAACTCCACATAAAGCCCGTTCTCGGACACGGCGGCCCTGGGGGCCGCCCCTGGGGGGTAGCGCAGGCGATACGGCAGCGTCAAAACACACTGGCGCACCGGTACCTGTGGCAGCATCTCGTCGACCAGAGAGGCGGCGCGCTCGGCCTTCCGTCGCCCCCCACAGCTCGGACAGATGCCGCGTCGCTTGCAGGAGAAGGGCACGAGGCGCTCGAAGGTCCAGTCGGCGCACCGAAGCCGCGCGAAGCCATGGGCCAGGACTCCGCACGTGAGGAACTCGCGGAACTCCTGCTCGACGAAGCGGGGCAGGCCGTGTCCGTCGCCCCGGTCGGAGGCTTCCCGCAGGAAGGGCTCCAGATGTTTGCGGATGAGCGCCATCGCGCCCTGCGGCCCGTTCATGGGCGGTGGGAACTCTCTCTCCCCTCAGAGACGACGGGATCACACCCCCCGACTCGGGGTCCGGCCCCGGCGTGATGACATCACGCCCGGCGCGAGCGACGCGCGTCACTGGATGGCGTGGCTCGTTCCGTCGCCTCTGACCCGATCCGTCCCCGTCGGACGCACTGGTGAATTGACTCCCACGGAGCCTTCGGGATCTGGCACAGGCCTACGCAGGCCGTCGGGCGGTGGTCGGGGGAACGATGCCGTTCAGGCGGAGATAAACGACGAGCTGTCCGTGGTGATTGCGAAACTGATAGAGCGGCCCCAGCCAGAACGTGAAGCGGGTCACCATGCGGTCACCGAAAGGAAATTTTACTTGCTCGAGCAGCTGGGCATCGGTCAGCGAGCCAAGCATCTCCTGTCCTGTCTGAAGCGTTTGCTTCAGCAGAGTGATGACTTCCGCCTTCGTCATGGCCTTGTGCGGCTGCCCTGACTCGCTCTTGGTCCCCTTTGCGCTGTCGATGAAGCGTTGCGTTATGCCGGTCACATGCACCAACTGATCGCGAAATGTCGAGATCTCCGGCGTTGGCTTGTACGCATACTTCTCCTCGGGCATCGCTTCGGCGACGTCGATGATGTCGGCCGTGGCCCGCTGCCAGGTCGCCACGAGCTCCTTGACCACGCTCGGCGACGTGCCTTGCGCAAAGACTGAAGGCGCAGCGGCCGCGACGGTCGCCATGGCGCCGCAGAACAACAGGCACGCGTAGATGACGTTTTTCATGTTCGCCTCCCCATCGATTCATCCAGAAACATTAACTGCAGTCTCCACCACGCCGTCCGACCCAGTGATCCTGCACCTGCGCCAGGGCCGTCGTCAAGGGCCGCGTGAGCCGTCAGCGACACAGCCGTCGGTAGAGTGCTTCGTAGCGCGGCACGATGATCTCGGCGGAGAACCGTTCACGCGCGCGAGCCTGCGCGGCCCGGCCGAGGGCGCCCCGGTGTGTCTTGTCGTGGATCAAGCCCTCGAGCGCGCTGGCAAGTGCGGCGACGTCGCCGAACGGAACCAGCAGGCCGCTCCGATTGTCTTCGATCACCTCTGGGATCCCACCAACGCGGGTCGAGACGCTCGGGCAGCCGAAACACATGGCTTCGAGGATGCTCAGACAAAAACTCTCCGTTTCAGAGGTGAACAGCCCGACGTCGGCGACCTGAAGGTAGTCCTCGATATCGTTGACCTTCTCGCGGACGATCACGCGGTTAGCCAGGCCGAGCCGCCGCACGTGTTCGGCGAACGGCGCGAACGGTTCCCCTGCGAGGATGAGGAGCCTGAAGTCGTCCCGCGGGCGGACGCGGGCGACGGTCTCCAGCAAGAGATCGATGCGCTTCCCCGGGCGGAGATTGGAGGAGTGGAAAACGACGACTTCCTCCCGCAGGCCGAGCTCGCGGCGCACCTC
>DASYVT010000173.1 GCA_035936835.1 Candidatus Methylomirabilota bacterium
TGCGCGCCGCGGGCAAGGCGCCCAAGGTCGCCCTCACGGCCTGCATGCGCAAGCTGCTCACGATCCTCAACGCGATGCTCAAGCATCACACCCGCTGGGCCCTCGTCATGGCTCAGCACGCTTGACACCTAAGACAGTCGCTACCCTCTCCCCCTCGACGGGGGCGAGGGTTCCGAAGGCTCCTCAGCCCGCTGGGGCGAGGGTTCCGAAGCCTCCCTCTCCCCGCTGGGGCGAGGGTAGGGTGAGGGGAGTCCTACACCTGCAGCAGCACGAGCCCCGCCACCGTCACGAGCGTTCCAAAGGCGGCGCGGGCGGTCAGCCGCTCGCCCAGGAAGATGAGCCCGAGGGGAATCGCGAAGAGCGGCGCGGTCGAGGACAGCACCGCCGCGACAGCGACGTCGGCGAGCTTCACCCCCGTGACGAAGAGCACCGAGCTTCCCGCCGTGACCGCGCCGAGGAGGCCGACGCGCGCCAGCACGCCTCGGTCCACGCGCCTCATCTGGGCCGGCGCGCCCCAGCCCCACGGTGTCGCCATCAGTAGGAGACCGGCGAGCGGCAGCCTGACCGCTTGGGCCGTGACAGCGTCGAGCGAGCCCATGGCGGGTTTTAGCACGAGGAGAGACACGGCCCAGGCGGCGGCGGCTGCCGTCGCCGCTGCCAGGCCCAATCGGGTGCGTCCCTCGTGTAGACCATCGGCCGGGCGGGTCCGCACGATGACCGCCAGCCCCGAGAGCGTCACGAGCGAGCCCGCGACGACCCGGGCCGTGATGGGCTCGCCGAGGAAGACCGCGGCCAGGACTGCCCCCATCAAGGGATAGGTCATGGACACCGTCATGGCGCGCGCCAGGCCCAGGAAGCGCGCGCTCTCGAAGAAAAGGACATCGCCCACGGCGATGGCCAGCACGATCGACACGGCCAGCAGAGCGAAGGTTCCCGCCGACATGTCGCCGAGCTTCGCAAGCCCGCCGGTGGCGAGCACCCATGCCAGGAGCAGCCCGCCGCCGATGAGCGAGCGGAGCACGCTGACGGCGACGGAGTTGAGCGGCGGGCAGACGGTGCGGACGAGGAGGCTGGTCACCGCCCACGTGAGCGCGGAGCCGAGCGCACAGAGCGCGCCCACGGCCTGAGGGGACAGGGTGGTCACGGCGTGCCGCTACCTTACCAGAGTCGGCGAAATGGGCTAAGGTATTGAGCCGATGACCTCCGCCGATCCGCGCGCCGATCTGGCCGTGCTCGAGAGCATCCAGCGCCGGGTACTTTGGCTCGCCGCGCTCTCCGTCCACCACGCCAACACGCGCGCCAACCCAGACGGCACCAAGGTCGGGGGGCATCAATCTTCGTCCTCCTCGGTGGTCAGCCTCATGACGGCGCTCTACTTCAGCGCGCTCCGCGAGGGCGACCTGGTGGCGTCAAAGGCCCACGCCTCACCCGTGCTCTACGCGATCGAGTACCTGCGCGGGCGTCTTGCCGCCGACGATCTCCGGAGCCTGCGCGTGCTCGGCGGGCTCCAGGCCTACCCGAGCCGCAGAAAGAATCCCTCCATCATCGATCTCTCGACGGGCTCCATGGGGTTGGGCGCCGTGACGGCGACGTTTGCCGCGCTGGCGCGGCGATACATTGGCGACCACTGGGGCGACCACTGGGGCGCGCGCCCTGGCGGACGCTTCATCGCCATGGTGGGCGACGCCGAGCTCGACGAAGGCAACGTGTGGGAGTCGCTCCTCGAAGAGCACGTGGCGGGGCTAGGCAACCTCCTCTGGATCGTCGACATGAATCGCCAGAGCCTCGATCGCGTCGTTCCCGACACCCGGCGACGCCAGATCGCCGACTGGTTCGGCGCCGCCGGTTGGCGCGTCATCGAGCTGCGATGGGGGCGTCGGCTCCAGGCGCTCTTCGCCAAGCGGGGCGGGGAGCGCCTCCGGGCCCGCCTCGAGACCATGGCGAACGCGGAGTACCAGGCGCTGCTTCGCCGTTCCGCCGGCATGGTGAGGAAGGCGCTCGTCACGGCCCCCGACGGACAAGTGGACGGAGCGCTGGACCGGGTCGTGGGAAATCTTTCCGACGAAGTGCTGGCCGCCGCCGTCGCCGACGTGGGAGGGCACGATCTCCCGCTGATCCTCGACGCCTTCGACGAGGCTGGGAGCCAGCACGACAGGCCGTGCGTCATCCTGGCGCAGACCATCAAGGGCTGGGGGCTGCCGCTGGCGGGCGATCCCATGAACCACGGCGCGCTCCTGACGGCCGCGCAGATGGAGACGCTGCGCGAATCGCTCGGAGTGTCCGCGGGAATGGAATGGAACGTCTTCCCCGAGTCGAGCCCCGAAGCGCGGTGGATTCGGAGCCGGCCCGCGCCTTTCTCCGAGCCGCCGCTCCACGGTGAGGCGCCCGTCATTCCCGAGAGCCTGGACGAAAGTTACCCGCCGCAGGCCTCGAGCCAGGAGGCCTTTGGGCGCGCGCTCGGCAGGCTCGGCCGTCTGCCCACGGGCGAGCACATCGTCACGCTCTCCGCCGACGTCGCCGTGACCACCCACCTCGCGGGTTGGATCAATCGGAAAGGCGTGTGGGCGCCCTTAGCAAGGCCCGACTTCTTCGCCGAGACGCCGCAGCTAATGCAGTGGAAGGAGTCCCCCGCGGGACAGCACGTCGAGCTCGGCATCGCCGAGCACAACCTCTTCCTTGCGCTGGGTGCCTTCGGCCTCTCGCGCGAGCTCTCCGGCGTCCCGCTCCTGCCCATCGGCACGCTCTACGACCCGTTCGTTACGCGCGGGCTCGACGCTCTCTACCACGCGCTCTACGCGGGAGCAAAGTTCATCGTCGTCGCGACGCCATCGGGCGTGAGCCTCTCGCCCGAGGGCGGGGCCCACCAGTCCGTGATCACGCCCGGCATCGGCGTCGCGCTGCCCGCCATCGCGTACTACGAGCCCGCCTTCGCGCTCGAGGTCGAGTGGATCCTCCTCGAGGCGCTCCGGTCGCTCCTCGATCGCGAGAGGGGCGAGAGCCTCTACCTGCGCCTCTCCACCAAGCCCGTGGACCAGTCACTGGCGTTCGCGGCGAGCCCGGAGTATCGGCGCGCCGTGCTCAAGGGCGGCTACAGGCTGATCGACGCGCGCGGGGAGCCGGGCTGGGATCCCGAGACGAACGCCGTCCACTTGTTCGCCGCGGGCGTCATGGTGCCCGAGGCGGTGGAAGCGGCGCGGGCGCTCCGCGCCGAGGACGTCCTTGCGAACGTATTCGTCGTGACGAGCCCCGACAGGCTCTACCGGGGACTTCGCGACCCGCGCCCCTACCTGGAGGAGCTGGTCACGGCGGAGGAGGAGGGCGTGCCCGTCGTCTCCGTTCACGACGGCCACTCGCACGGCCTCGCCTTCCTTGGCTCGGCGCTCGGCGTCCCCCAGCTGGCCCTCGGCGTGGACCACTTCGGCCAGTCCGGCAGCCGCCGCGATCTCTACGCCCACTACGGCATCGACGCTCCCTCTATGCTTCGAGCCGCCCAGACGTTACTCGGAAGAGTCCGCTAGCCGAGCCGAAATTCGCGATCCGGCGTGAGACGCGGATCAACGGTGACGCTTCCGGCGCTTTCCGGCAGGGGCGTGGGTCGCGAGCCATTGCAGCGCGCCGGATGTCGCCTTCCAGGCGTCACCCAGCTCGTCGACGCAGATCACCGCCTCCTCCCGGCTGCCCATGGCATACGACTGTGGCGCGGAGCTCGCCCACTCGCTGTCGCCCATCAGATAGCCCGGCACGTGGCGGTTCGAGCGAAACGCCGCGCGCAACCGCTTGCGTGAGGCCGGGCAATCGCCCTCGCGGCGAAAGGCCCAGAGGGCCCCGCCGTACTGCCAGACCGCCGTCGGCTCGTCGCCGAACTGGAGAAGCAACGCTCCCGCCTCGTCGTCCCGGCCCGCGAGCAGGAGCGCGTTGAGAAAGGCGTAGCGGGCACCCTGGTTGTCGCCGGGGTTGAGGCGGAGCAGCTCGCGGTAGTGCGGGAGCGCTTCGTGACGCTGCCCAAGATCCTCGAGGCATCGGGCCAGGCCGAACCGCGCCCGCATGTAGGGCCGCGTGCGTACGTCGGCCCAGAAGTGCCCGGCCTCTTCTGAAAAGACGGTGGACCCGAGGACCCGCTCGCCCGCTGCCGCACCCTGAGCATAGAGGTCGCGGGCCTGGCCGAGGTCGGCGCAGTCCTCGGCGAGGAGGACGTAGGCATCGGTGCAGTCTGCGGACAGATCGAGGGCCTTGCGCGCCAGCTGGATGCGGCGGCGGCCGCGCGCATCCATGGCGCGGTAGACCAGATCCTGCGCGCGCTCCTCAGGCGTGCCGGCTGTTGACGCGATGGTGTCCATCGAGCCCGTGAACTTCGCCTGGATGGCGTCGTTCATCTCGGACTCGCTGGCAAACTCCTGGGTGGCCGCGAAGCGCTGCACCTCGAGCAGCACGCGCTCCATGACGCGACGGTCTGGCATGCCGTGTCGAGCAGAGTCAGGCGGTGCATCCAGCGGGCGGAGCAGCTCCGGGATGACCAGGGTGACAGGGCGGGGGCCATCGTGAGCGATGACTTCGTGACTCCAGCGGCCTTGGTCGATCTCGGCCTCCGTGGTGCGGGACAGCGCCAGCAGTATCGTCTCGATGTCACCCAGCTCGCGCGCATCCGGGCGGCGCATCCGGCCCGGCGCGCCAAACCACGCCGCCACCGGATACGCCCCGGCCGCCGCCAACGGGAACCCTTGCTCTTCCCACAGGTCGAGGTCGGAGAATGGCGTCTCCCAGGGCGCGCCGAAAAGGACGGCCCAGCGCCCCCCGTCTTCCAGAAGGGTTTCGGGCTCGGGGGAGGCGTGCAACTTGTCGAGGTCCTTCGCGGAGGCAAAGAACCCCAGCCCGAACGTTTGACCGGCGCGTCCGAGGACCGTCACATGACGAAATGGCCCGCCCACTCTCGGCGCCTCCACGTGGATCAGGTCCTCGTCGCTCAGGTGACGCCAGGGCGCTGCGGCATAGAAGTCGCGCGCCGCGGTGGCGAATGCCCGCATGCGCTCCACGGTTACGCCCGCGCCGTCGCGCGCTGCCGGATGCGGCTCGCCGTTCGTCTCCGCCGCCATCCGCGCCACCATCGACTTCACCTCGTCGAGGCGGGGGTCGACGGTCACCGCCAGCTCCGCGTCACCAAGCGCGCGGGCAATCTGCTCACCGAGCGCCCTGTCGGCGACCTGGATCGCCGCCGGGCGCGTTTGCGCGAACTTGAGGCCCAGCACGAGCAGCGCGTCGAGGGCGATTGTCCCGTCTTCTCCGTTCGACTCTGCGAGCTTCACGTTGGCGAGGCCCGTCTCCAGGCTGACCCACACCCCGCCCCGGGGCCGATACGGCGTGCCATCGGGGCCGTCCACCCACATGGGCATGGGGAGGATGCCGCCTTGCCACGTATCCCCTGAGCGACGCGGCAAGCGAGCAAAGCGGGCCAGTACGAGGGACGAAACCTGAGCGATGGCGGCCTCCGAAATCAGTGCTCCCGGATCACCGCACCAGGGCCGCGGCCCGGCCGGTGTCCAACGGGGGCTTAGCGGCAGAACGTGACAGAGCGCCGGAGCCTTTCACGTGGTGGAGGATACCACGCGGACCCCGATCTGGATGGCGAGCGTCGCGAAGAACGTCAGACGCGAGGGACGCTCTCACTCATCCTGACGCTGAGGGGCGATCGCCGGCGTGCATCGGGCAGAGATCTGAGGGCCCGTTGGAGCGTCGGGGAGTGTTACCCGGTGGCGGCGGTGTGCTCGGGCGAGGTGCAGACCTTCGACTACAACCGGAACAACTGAGGCCGATGACGGGAAGCCGCCTTCTATTCTCCTTACAGCAAGAGGCCTTGGAACTGCTCAACGGTGAGACCCGCCTTCCGAATTAAGGCACGAAGCGTCCCCGGGGCCAGCTCGGCATGGTCCGGGATGGATAGGGTCTCCGCCCGTCCGACCTTGGTCAGGATGATGTGGCTGCCCCTCTGCCGTCTGACGTCGAATCCAGCGCGCCCGAAGGCGGCCACAGCTTCTCGCCCCGACACCAGGGGAAGACGGGGCATCAGGCCGCTACGGGAGCTTCTAGGTCCACCTCGCGTGTCTCGATGGTCATCGGGAGTCCCTCCTGGGCACGATCCCGAAGGCACTCCTCAACCTCTCGCGCGATCATCTCCGGTGTCTCAACCACCGGTGGCAGGTGGTCCTCGCGACGCACTTCGAGACAGAGCTGAATCGCTTCGCGGATGTTCTTCAGGGCGTCGGGGAGCGAGTCGCCCTGTGACACGCAGCCGGGGATGGCCGGGCAGATCACCGAGTAGCCGCCGTCGGGCTCAGGCGAGAGGATGACCGTGAGTTTCATCTCGACCACGACCATAGCACGACCTGGCGGACCAGACGTCGACCATGTCAAACTCGAGTGTCGATTACCATAGCCAACTCAGCGACCAACCCGGGTTGACGGTGACCGTCTGCCATTACGCCACCGGCTGCTCGAAGTGGAATCCCATTGAGCATCGCTTGTTCAGGCAGATCAGTATCAACTGGGCCGGCAAACCCTTGCGCACCTTCGACACCATGCTTGGCTACCTGCGTGACACGACCACCACGACTGGGTTGAAGGTCACGCAGCACTGAAACACGGGTTCGGATCCCGTTCCGACTACCTCAGCCCGATGTCGAGCCAGGCAAGCGGTGTGACAGCTACGCGCTCGTTCTCGCGCAGCACCACGGTGGTCGTCGAGGACTCGAAGATCGCCGGGCCTTTGACCTCGAGTCCGGCTGGCACGCGCTCGATGTCGTACACGGGCACATCGAGCCATCGGCCGATGTACACGCGACGGCTCTTCGGCTGCGCGTCGCTGCCGCCGGCTGGTCGCTCGGCGGGGAGGCTCGGGAGCTCGCCGACGACGGCGACGCGGGCGTTGACCAGGACCACGTCCTGGCCGGGGGCGCTGTAGGTGTAGAGCTCCTCGTGGCGGCGGTGAAAGCGCTCGACGACCCGGTCCATGAGGTCCACGGCGCCCACGTTCACGTCCTCGAGCGGGACGGTGATCTCGAAGGTTTGCTCGCCGTAGCGCATGTCCACGGCGCGACGCACCCGAACGCGTCCCGTGAAGTCCGCGCCGAGCCGGCGGCGACCTTCCGCCTCCATGTCTTTGAAGAGCTTGCGGAGCCGCGCCCCGCCCACCTTCTGCGCTTCGCCGACGTGGGTCAGCACCAGCTCGTGGCGGAGATCGGTCGCGAGCATGCCCCACGCCGAGAGCACCGCGGCGACCCGCGGCACGACGACACGGCTGATCTCGAGCATGCGCGCGACTTCGGTGACGTGGAGCCCCGCCGCGCCGCCGAAGGCCAGGAGCGCGAAGCGGCGCGGGTCGGCGCCGCGGCGCACCGACACGAGGCGGATGCCCTCGGCCATGTTGGTGTTGACCACGCGCTGGATGCCTTCCGCGGCGGCCACGGGGGTCGTGCCGAGCCGCTTCGCCACCGCGCCGACGGCATGCTCCGCCGCCGAGGCATTCAGGCGCGCGCGCCCGCCCAGGAAGTTGGCGGGGTCGAGGAAGCCCAGCACCACGTTGGCGTCGGTGACCGTCGCCGCCACGGCGCCTCGATCGTAGCAGGCCGGTCCGGGCACGGCGCCCGCGCTCTCCGGACCGACGTGGAGGATGCCGCCGGCGTCGACGTAGGCGATCGATCCGCCGCCCGCGCCCAGCGTGTGGATGTCGATGGCCGGCAGCGCGACCTTGCTCGGCCCGACGGCCTTGTCGCCGGAGAGCTGGGGCTCGCCGCCCTGGAGGAGCGCGATGTCAGTGGAGGTGCCGCCCATGTCGAAGGTGATGAGGTCGCCGTGGCCCCCAGCCTTTCCCAAGAGCCGCGCCGCGTGCCGGCCGCCCGCGATGCCGCCCGCGGGGCCGGAGAGCACCGCACCCGCGGCAAGTCTCACCGAGTCCGCGATGCCGGCGACGCCGCCGTGGGACTGCATGATGAGGACCTGGCGCCGGTAGCCGCCCGCCTTGAGCCGCTCGTCGAGGCGACCCAGGTAGACGGCCAGCGCCGGGCCGACGTAGGCATTCACCACGGTGGTGCCGAAGCGCTCGTACTCCTTGATCTGGGGCAGGACTTCCGAGGAGAGGCTGACGTACGCGTCGGGCATCATCCGTCCGAGCGCCCGGCGGGTCGCCTTTTCGTGCCGCCCGTCGCGGTAGGAGTGGAGATAGCAGACGGCGACCGACGTGACGCCGTCCCGCTTGAGCCGCGCGACGGCTAACTCGAGAGAGCGCCTGTCCAGCGGCGTGGCGACCTTGCCGTCGAAGCGCATGCGCTCTCTCACGCCCAGCCGCCTGGCTCGCGGTACGAGGGGGACGGGAGGGGGCATGCGCAGGTTGTAGCGGTCATCCTTGAGTCCCTCGCGCATCTCGATGATGTCGCGATGCCCTTCGGTCGTGAGCATGCCGACCTTGGCACCTTTGCGCTCGATGAGCGCATTGGTCGCCACGGTGGTCCCGTGGACGATCAAATCGGTGGCCGCCAGCAGCGACCGGACGTCGGCGCCGAGCTCGGCCGCGAGGAGGCCGAGACCGTCCATCACGCCGATCGACGGATCCTCTGGCGTGGAGGCGGATTTCGCAATGACTACGCGCCCTTCTCCGTCCACCGCTACGAGATCGGTGAAGGTGCCGCCGACGTCGACGCCTATGCGGTACATGTCAGCGGCTCCCGCGCTTCCGGCCGCGCGAGCCGGCCTTCCGCGTCACGAAGCCGTTCTCGAGGTCGGAGGCGCGGGCCGCCGGCTCGCGGCGCGACGGCTTGCCCCAGCCGCCGCCGCCCGCGGAGACGATGTCGAA
>DASYVT010000174.1 GCA_035936835.1 Candidatus Methylomirabilota bacterium
TGCCGCGCTACGCCGAGATGATCTACTACGGCTTCTGGTTCGCTCCCGAGCGCGAGGCGCTCCAGGGCTTGATGGACAGCACGCAGACAGATGTCACCGGCACCGCGAGGCTCAAGCTCTACAAGGGCACGGTGACCATCGCCGGCCGCCGGTCACCTCGCTCGCTCTACCGCGGGGACTTCGTCACCTTCGAGGCCGACCGCGTGTACCGCCCGCAGGACGCCGAGGGATTCATTAACCTCAGCGCGCTCCGCCTCAAGATCCGCGCCCTCCGCGACCGCAGCCGGTAGGCCGCCCCGGCCATGCGTGTGCACGTGGCGCTGACACCGGGGGAGTTCCCCGACCTTGCGCTCGGCGGCCGAGCGGCCCTCGTCGTGGACGTGCTCCGCGCCACGAGCATGGTCGTCGCGGCCTTCGACGCGGGCTGCGCGTGCGTCATCCCCGTGGCGGGCGCCGCCGAGGCGCGCGAACGGTCCCGGGCGCTCCTTCCAGAGCCCGTCCTGCTGGCCGGCGAGCGCAGCGGAGACCGGATCGAAGGGTTCGACCTCGGCAACTCTCCGCTCGACTGCACTCCCGAGAGCGTCGGCGGGCGCAATATCATATTAACCACGACCAACGGTACGGCTGCCATGCTCAAGGCCTCCCAGGCCGACGCGGCGGCTGTCGCCGCGCTGACCAATGTCGGGGCGGCGGTGCGCTGGGCGGTCTCGACGGGGAGAGACCTGACGGTGCTCTGCGCCGGTGACAGGGGAGGGTTCTCCCTCGAAGACGCCGTCTGCGCGGGCCTCCTGGCCGAGGGTATCGTTCGGGCAGCGGCCGGGGCGACGCTGAGTGACGCCGCCCAAGCGGCCCGCTGCCTCGGGATCCTCTACGGCGCGCGCCTCGACAGGCTGCGGCGCGACTCCGGCTGGGCGCGCCACCTCGAGGCCCGCGCGCGCGGGGCGGACCTCGACTGCTGCCTGCGGCTCGACACGTCAGCCGTCGTACCGGTGCTGGCGAATGGGGCGATCACCGCGGGGCCCGGCGTCTTGACTTGGCCCGCGGGGGCGGCCGATACTCAGTCGGGCCGTTTGGCGAGGCCGGGTGAGAATCGATGAACCTTCCCATCGCGTTGACGCTGTTCCGGATCGTCCTGGTCCCGCTCATCATCGTCTTCGTGATCTCCTCCGATCGCCTCTGGGTGCTGATCGCCGCCGTCATCTTCGTCGCCGCCTCGCTCACCGACTGGCTCGACGGGCGCATGGCGCGGCGCCGGAACCAGGTGACGCGGTTTGGGACCCTGCTCGACCCGGTGGCGGACAAGCTGCTCGTGGCCGCCGCGCTCGTCGCCCTGGTGCAGGTGGAAATGATCGGCGCCTGGGTCGCCATGGTCATCATCGGCCGCGAGCTGGCCGTGACGGGGCTCCGAGGCGTCGCGCTCTCCATGGGCGTGGTGGTGCCCGCCTCCAAGTTCGGCAAGCTCAAGACCGTCTCCCAGTACGTCGCCATCACGATCCTCATTCTCGAGCGCGGGGTGCCGCCCGAGTACGTGCCCTTTCATCTGATCTCGGTGGGCGTCCTCTGGGTGGCGCTGGCGCTGACGGTTGTCTCGGGCGCCGACTACTTCTACCGGTTCTTCCTCAAGGCGGGGCCGCGCGCGATCATCAAGGACCAGGAACGCTGGCCGTGAGGGTGCTGGGCCTCATCGGGGTCTATCTCATCGGCTCGATTCCTATCGGGTTCCTGGTCGCCCGCGCCGCGGGTGGCTTCGACATCCGGGGCAAGGGCAGCGGCAACATCGGCGCCACCAACGTCCTCCGGACTCTCGGTCCCGTCCCCGCGGTGCTGACATTGCTCGGCGATGTTGCAAAGGGTTATGTTGCCGTCAGAGCGGCGGAAGTGATTGGGCCCGAGCCCGTGTGGGGCGCCGCCGGGGCGGTGCTCGCCATCGTGGGCAACTGCTGGCCGCTCTTTCTTCGCTTCAAGGGAGGCAAGGGCGTGGCCACGGCGCTGGGGGCCTTTCTCGCGCTGACTCCCAGCGCCATCCTGCTCGCGATGGCCGTGTGGATCGTCCTCACGGCGGCCTTCCGCTACGTGTCGCTCGCCTCCATCCTGGCGTGCGTGGGCCTGGCGATCGGCGCGTGGCTCTTCGGCTATACGCCGATGTACGCGGCGGCGGCGGCCTGCGCCGCCGTGCTCATCGTATGGCGGCACCACGAGAACGTGAAGCGGCTCCTCTCGGGCACGGAGCGCCGGCTTGGGGAGCGGGCGTCCACCGCATGACATGCTGGGGCGCATGACAACCTGGGGCGCATGACATCCCGCGGGGGCGCGGTGGCGGTCATCGGCGCCGGGAGCTGGGGGACGGCCCTGGCGGTCCAGCTCGGCCGAAGCGGCATGGCGGTGCGGCTCTGGGCTCGCGATCCGGCGCTGGCCCGGGCGATCGGCGGCGCGCGCGAGAACCGGCGCTATCTCCCCGACGTCCCCCTTCCAGAGAGCGTTGTCGCCGGTGCCGACCACCTCGAGGCGCTCGACGGCAGCGACCTCGTGATCCTCGCGGTGCCGTCTCACTTTCTGCGCGGGGTGCTGCAGCTGATGGCGGCCGCGATCCCGAGCGGGGCGGTGCTGCTGTCGGCGACCAAGGGTCTCGAGCCCTCGAGCGCGCTCCGCATGTCCGAGCTTCTCGCCCAGATCGTCCCCGCGCACCAAGTCGCGGCCCTCTCGGGCCCGTCCTTCGCTCGCGAGGTGGCGCTGGGCAAGCCCACCGCCCTCGTGGTGGCCTCGACGGATGCGGGCGTCGCGCGGAGCCTCCAGGAGCGGCTGAGCGTTCCCGCCTTCCGGCTCTACACGAACCGCGACGTCGTCGGTGTCGAGATCGGCGGCGCGCTGAAGAACGTGATGGCGATCGCCACCGGGCTCTCAGACGGGCTTGGGCTCGGCGAGAACGCGCGCGCGGCGCTCATCACCCGCGGCCTGGCCGAGATGGGGCGCCTGGCGGTCCGGCTCGGAAGCCAGCCCGCGACGCTCGCGGGGCTGGCCGGGCTCGGCGACCTCGTGCTGACCTGCACGGGCTCACAGAGCCGCAACCACCGGCTCGGCCTGGCAGTCGCGAGAGGCCAAACCTTGGCCCAGGCGGAAGCGTCCACTCCCATGGTCGCTGAGGGCGTGCGCACCGTCGCCTCGGCCCGGATGCTGGCCGGGCGGGCAGGGGTGAGCATGCCGATTTGCGACGAGGTCTCGGCCGTGCTCTTCGAGGCCAAGCCCGTGAAGGAGGCGCTTGCCTCACTCCTTGCCCGGGAGCCGCGCCCCGAGGAGGAGCACGCCGGCCGTGCCTGAGCTGAGGCGCGATCCCGTCGTCGGCCGATGGGTGATCATCTCGACCGAGCGCTCCAGGCGGCCCTCCGACTTCGCCTCCGCGCCGGTCCATCCAAAGGAGACCGGTCCCTGCGTCTTCTGCCCCGGGCAGGAGTCGCGCACGCCCGAGGAGATCCTCGCGGTGCGCGAGCCGACGAGCGCTCCCAATGGCCCCGGCTGGGAGGTCCGCGTGGTGCCCAACAAGTTCCCGGCGCTCAGGATCGAGGGGGATCTCGAGCCCGCGGGAGAAGGCGTCTACGACCGGATGAACGGCATCGGGGCCCACGAGGTCATCATCGAGACCCCAGAGCACGGCGCCTCACTGGCGGGACTGCCTGAGACCCAGGTGGTCGCGGTGCTCGAGGCGTGGCGCCGGCGCATGGTCGACCTCCAGAAGGATGCGCGCTTCGAGTACGTCAGCGTCTTCAAGAACCACGGCGAGGCCGCCGGCGCCTCGCTCGAGCACCCGCACTCCCAGCTCATCGCCACGCCCATCGTTCCCATGATGGTCGAGCAGGAGCTCGAGGGGGCGCTTCGTCACTTCCGCATGAAGAAGCGCTGTATCTGGTGCGACATCATCCGCCAGGAGATGCAGGGTAAGGCCCGCGGGCTCGGCCGGCTCATCCTGGCCGAGGGCGGCTTCGTGGCGCTCTGCCCATATGCTCCCCGCTTCCCATTCGAGACCTGGATCCTGCCCGAGGGCCACCGTTCGAGTTACGAAGACGCCGAGGGCGTGGACTTCGGGGCCCTGGCGAGACTCCTGGGCGAGGTCTTGAGGCGGATGAACCGGGTCCTGGGCGATCCCGCCTGGAACCTGAGCCTCCACTCGGCACCGCTGAAGACTCCGACCCTCGACCACTTCCACTGGCACCTGGAAATCATCCCGAAATTGACCAAGGTGGCGGGTTTCGAGTGGGGCACCGGCTTCTTCATAAACCCGACCCCCCCTGAGGAGGCCGCCCGGTATCTACGGGCTGGACTGCCGACAGCGACCTAAGTTGACACCACCTAAGGCGTTTGTTACACTCCGTCAGGCTTGAGAAGCAGATGATTTCTTGCGGGAATAGCTCAGTGGTAGAGCACAACCTTGCCAAGGTTGGGGTCGCGGGTTCGAATCCCGTTTCCCGCTCCATTGGTTCGATGCGGGGGTTCGATGCGGGAACCGGGGGTTGGACCGGGCCCTGTTGACGTATGTGGCGGCGTAGCCAAGTGGTTAAGGCGGAGGTCTGCAAAACCTCTATTCAGCGGTTCGAATCCGCTCGCCGCCTCCACTACAGGCAGGCGGGCGCAGCAGGCGCCGGGGTGGCGGAACTGGGAGACGCAGCGGACTTAAAATCCGTTGGCCCTTTGGGGCCGTGGGGGTTCGATTCCCTCCCTCGGCACCAGCAGTGCGGTGAACTTCAGCGCGAGCGCCGCAGCAGGCAGCGCTCGGGATGACGGAGGAGACCTAGGTGCAGACCCTTAAGGTCGCGCGCAAGACCTTCACGATGTTGAGCGAGCACCGGATGCAGATCCTCGACATCACCAAGACGATCCGCGACGTCATGCTGAGCGCCGACATCAAGGAAGGCATCCTTCTCGTCAACTCGCTGCACACGACGTGCGCGCTCTTCGTCAACGAGTTCCAGGGGGCCCTGGTCGAGGACATCAAGTCCATGATCGAGACACTGGTGGCCGAGAACGACGGCTACCGGCACGACGACCCCCGCTACTCGGACTGCGAGCGCGGCAACGCGCATTCGCACCTCCGCGCCGCGCTGCTGGGCCGGAGCGTCGCGGTCGGCATCAGCGGCGGCGAGCTGTCGCTGGGCCGCTTCCAGTCCATCCTCTTCGCCGAGCTCGACGGGCCGAGGCCGCGCAGCATCGACGTCCAGATCATGGGCGTCTAGCGCAGGCTTCTCGACAGCTTCCCTCCGCGTTCCCGGTTTCCGCCGCTCCCGCGGCCATAGCGCCTACCCATCCGTGCCAGACCCTCCGTGCCAGACCCTCCGTGTTAGACTCGTTGTATGTCGTGGAAACTCAAGAAGAAAGCCCAAGCCCTCGTCGCGGGTGAAGAGGGTGTGGTCAGCAAGGACTGGGGCGGCCGCGTCTCGGTCGCCCTGGTCTATCCCAACACCTACGCCGTGGGCATGTCCAACCTGGGCTTCCAGACGATCTACGAGCACCTGAACGCGCTGCCGGACGCCGTCTGCGAGCGCGTGTTCTTCCCTGATCCCGAGGACTCCGACGAGTACGCGCGCACCGGCACCGAGCCCTTCTCTCTCGAGTCGCTGCGCCCGCTCCGCGACTTCGACGTGGTCGGGTTCTCCGTCACCTACGAGGGCGACTACATCAACGTGCTGCGCCTCCTCGGCATGGCGGGAATCCCCTCGCGGGCGGCGGATCGCGGGCCGGGCGACCCTCTGGTGCTCATGGGCGGGGTTTGCGCCTTCTCGAACCCCGAGCCCCTGGCGCCCTTCATGGACGCCATCGCCGTCGGGGAAGGGGAGGAGCTGGTCGGGGAGATCATCGCGGCCTACGGAGCATGCCGCGCCGACGGGTCGGAGGAGTCGAGCCGTGAGGGCCTGAGGCAGCGGGTGATCGACCGGCTCAAGTCGCTCCAGGGCATCTACGTGCCGGCGGCTTACGACGTTCGCTACGCGGTGGACGGGACCATCGACGCGGTCGTGCCACTGGAGGAGGGTGTCCCGGCGCTGGTCGTGAAGAGGCGCCTCGGCGACGTCAACCGCTTCGAGACACGCTCCATTCTCAAGACCCCCAAGGCGGAATACGGCCACATGGCCCTCCTCGAGGTGGGCAAGGGCTGCGGAAGAGGGTGCCGCTTTTGTCTTGAGGGCCAGGTCTACCGGCCCGTGCGCCACCGGAGCATCGAGTCGCTGCGTGAGTCCGTCGCCCAGATCGCCAAGGAGTCCAAGCGCGTGGGTCTCGTGGGCGCCTGCGTGTCGGACTACCCATGGATCGGCGACCTCATGAAGATGCTCGAGGAGTACGGTGTCGAGGTCTCGATCTCCTCGCTGCGGGCCGACAGCCTGACCGAAGACCTGGTCGCCTCGCTCCAGCGCGGCGGGCACCGGACGCTGACCATGGCGCCCGAGGCGGGCACGGAAAGGCTACGTCGAGTCATCCGTAAGGTCATCACGGACGAGCAGCTCTACGCCGCCTGCGACCTCCTGCGCAAGTACGGCATCCCGAACCTCAAGTGCTACTTCATGATCGGCCAGCCGACCGAGACCATGGAGGACGTGGAAGCCATCCCCGATCTGGCGCGCCGCATGCTGGAGCGCCTGCGCGTGCCCGGGCCGGACGGCCATCCCTTCGGCAAGCTGACGCTGTCCGTGTCCTCCTTCGTGCCCAAGCCGTGGACGCCCTTCCAGTGGGCGCCCTTCGACGAGCCGCGCGACCTCGAGAGCAAGCTCGAAGCGATCAAGGCCGGCGCGCGGCGGCTCCAGGTGCGGGTGGTGCACGAGAACCCGCGCGAAGCGGGGCTCCAGGCGCTGCTGGCGCGGGGAGACCGCCGTGTCGGCGACTTCCTCGAAATCGCCGCCCGGCTGGACGGTGACTGGCGCCGGGCGCTTCGGGAGTGGGGGGTAGACCCCTCCTTCTACACGCGGCGCAGTCGCCCCGAGGGCGAGATCATGCCGTGGGACCACTTCGACGTGGGCGTGAAGAAGGCCGGCCTTCTTCGCGAATGGCAGCGCGCCGGGCTGGGCGAGGCCGTGCCGGCATGAGCCGCCGCGTCTTCATCGGGCCGGCCGCCGACGTCCCGATCGGGGAGGGGCGTGTCGTGGAGGCCGAAGGCAAGACTCTCGCCCTCTTCAACGTGGACGGCGCCTTCTACGCCCTCGACAATGACTGCGCGCACCGCGGCGGGCCGCTGGGCGAGGGAGATCTCGACGGCACGGTGGTCGTGTGCCCGTGGCACGCCTGGCGCTGGGACGTGAAGACGGGCGCCAACGTCAACAACCCGGCCCTCAAGATGCCCTGCTTCCCGGTGTCGGTGGACGACGGCCGCGTCTTCGTGGAGCTGCCGTGATCCGCGATACCTTCGCGCGGCCGCTCCGCAACCTCCGCCTCTCCGTCACGGACCGCTGCAACCTCCGCTGCGCCTACTGCATGCCGGAAGAGGAGTATGCGTGGCTGCCGCGCGCCGACATCCTGACCTTCGAGGAGGTTGCCCGGCTGGTGGACGTCTTCGCCGGTCTCGGCGTCGACAAGGTGCGCCTCACGGGCGGCGAGCCGCTCCTGCGGAAGGATCTGCCCCGCCTCGTCAAGATGATCGCGGCCGAGCCCCGCATCCGCGACCTGGCCATCACGACCAACGGCATCCTTCTGGCCCAGGAGGCCCAGGCGCTCCGTGACGCGGGCATCCGGCGTGTGACGGTCAGCCTCGACACCCTCAAGCCCGATCGTTTCCGCGCGCTGACCCGTCGCGACGCGTACCAGCAGGTCATCGAGGGGATCGAGGCCGTCAGCCGCATGGGCTGGCCCGGTCTCAAGCTCGATACGGTGGTGATGCGCGGGGTCAACGACGACGAGATCGCGGATCTGATCGAGTTCGCGCGCCGGATGGGCGCGGAGCTTCGCTTCATCGAATACATGGACGTGGGCGGGGCGACACGGTGGTCGATGGACCAGGTCGTCTCCCGCGCCGACATCCTCGATCGCCTCACGGAGCGTTACGGGCGGGTCGAGGCCATCGTCGAGGAGTCTTCGGCGCCGGCCGACCGCTTCCGGCTCCCTGATGGCTTGACCTTCGGGATCATCTCCTCGACCACGGCGCCGTTCTGCCAGACCTGCGACAGGAGCAGGCTCACCGCGGACGGGCAGTGGCTCCTCTGCCTGTACGCCACGGCCGGAATAGACTTGAGGAAATACTTGAGGGATGGCACTTCAAACGACGATCTGGCTGGGCTGATCCGCTCGGCATGGGTGGGGCGCAGAGACAGGGGCGCGGAGGAGCGGCTCCTGCTCAAAAACAGGCAACCCCTGGTCCAGATCGGCGAGCTCAAGGCCAAGCCCCATCTCGAGATGCACACGCGCGGAGGGTAGCGGGCGCGTATGACCACCCCGGGGCCCGGCAAGCCTGACGAGATCAAGGTGCCAGACGAAGTCAAGATCCCAGACGAAGTCAAGGTCCCAGACGGAGTCAAGGTCGAGGTCGCCGAGCGCGGCGCAAACGGGCAGATCTCGAACCGCCGCCTCTTCATGCAGCTCCAGGCGTTCGGTGGATGTTCCGAGCCCAAGGCCCTGGCCGCCGCCCTCGAGAGAAGCCGGATCGAGGCGGCGCTCTACGCCGACCTTCAGGATCCTCGCGGCGTGGGCGTGCTCACGTTCGCCGAGGACCCGGCGTTCTTCGTCACGCGGGTGCGCGAGGTTCTGGCCGTCGAGCCCTTCGCCGGCCTGGTTCCCAAGCCCGAGCTGGCAATGATCGGCAGGACCTACTCGAGCGGCTTCGAGCCCGACCTCGAAGACTGGCTGCTGGCCCGCCCGCGCCGCACCGTGCTCAACCCGGACTGGCCCTGGGCGGTGTGGTATCCGCTGAGGCGGACGGGTGCCTTCGCCAAGCTGTCCGCCCAGGAGCAGGGCGCCATCCTCCGCGAGCACGGCACCATCGGGCGCGCCTACGGCGACGCAGATCTCGCCCATGACGTCAGGCTTGCCTGCCACGGTCTCGACGCCCACGACAACGATTTCCTCATCGGCCTGGTCGGCAAGGAGCTTCAGCCGCTCTCGCACCTCGTCCAGACCATGCGCAAGACCGTCCAGACGTCTCAGTACATGGCGAGCCTCGGCCCCTTCTTCGTGGGCCACGCCATCTGGCAGAGCCCCCCCAGCCCCTCGCAGAGACCAATCAGATGACTGCGCTTCGATCTCTCCGTGGCGCGCTCGCTCTGGCGGTCCTGGCGCTGGTGGCGGGGTGTGCCTCGGTGCCGTCGAAGCCTCTCACGGACATCCGGGCCATCGAGGGCAAGTGGCGGGGCACCATCACCGTCAGCATGGGCTCGCCCCAGTTCTACTACCTCACGGTCAACCCCGACTCCACGATCGTCGCGGAGTGGGGCCCGAACTGGCAGTGGGGCAAGATCACGCTGAGCGGGGGCCAGGCGCGCTTCGAGATCTCCCATCTCACGAGCGGCACCCTCCTATACTTCGACGGGTCGGACGGTCGCGTCATCACGATGACGCCCGATTTCGGCGGCTGGTACGTCTACGTAACCCCGCTCAAGTAGCTCGGCCGGGATATTCGATGACCACGCCGCCGATGATCGGGCGCGCCACGCTGATCCTGCTCGCCGCCGCCCTCCTCCTGGGCGCCTCGAACGTGACGGGCAAGCCGATCACGGATATCCGTACGATCGAGGGGAAGTGGCGAGGCCAGATCAAGTTCGCCGGCGGGCCGTACGAGATCTACTTCTTGACGGTCAATCCCGACGCCACGATCGTCGCGTCTTGGGGCGCGACGACGCGCTGGGGCAAGGTGACGCTCAGTGGCGGCAAGGCGCGCTTCAGCTTCCCCACGTCGAGCGGAGACCTGTACTACTACGAAGAGGCCCAGAGACGCGTCATCACGCTGAGGCCGGACTTCGGGGGCTGGGACGCGCAGGTGAGGCCGCTCAAGTAGCGCGGCCGAGGCGGAGGCTACTTGAGCGGGGCGGGGAGGTCGGACTTGCCCATCAGGTAGAGATCCACGCCGCGGGCGGCGCTTCGGCCCTCGGCGATGGCCCAGACGATGAGCGATTGGCCGCGCTGGATGTCGCCGGCGGCGAACACGCCCTGCACGGTCGTCATCCAATTCGGGTCCCGCCAGACGTTGCCACGATCGGTGAGCTTGACGCCGAGGTCTGTCAGGAGTCCCTCGCGCCGCGGGCCGAGGAAACCCATGGCGAGCAGGACCAGGTCGGCCTCCATAGCGTACTCGGTGCCCGGGACGTTCTTGAAGCTGATCCGGCCGCCCTCTTTAACGATCTCCACGCGTACCGCATGGAGGGTCGTCACGCGCCCGTCGACTCCCGAGAAGTGCGAGGTGTTGACGGAGTACTCGCGCACGCCTCCTTCCTCGTGGGCCGAGGAGACGCGGAAGATGTTGGGCCAGAGGGGCCAGGGGTTGCTGGCGGGATCGCGCTCTTCAGGCGGGCGGGGCAGGATCTCGAACTGGGTGACGGAGCGCGCGCCCTGGCGGTGGACAGTACCGAGGCAGTCGGCGCCGGTGTCGCCGCCGCCGATGATGACGACGTTCTTGCCTTCGGCCGTGATGAACTCGCGATCCGGGACGCTGTCGCCCTCGCAACGCCGGTTCTGGAGCGTGAGGTAGTCCATGGCGAAGTGGATGCCCCGGAGCTCGCGCCCGGGGATCTGGAGGTCCCGCGGCCACTCCGCTCCTCCGGCCAGGACGCTGGCGTCGAAGTCCTTGCCGAGCGCCTCGACGGGCAGTGTCTCGCCCACGTTCACGCTCGTCCTGAACGCGATCCCTGCCGCTTCCATCAGGGCCAGGCGGCGGTCGAGAATGCGCTTCTCCATCTTGAATTCCGGGATGCCGTAGCGGAGGAGTCCGCCGATACGGTCGGCCTTCTCGAACACGGTCACCGAGTGCCCGGCGCGGTTGAGCTGCTCGGCGGCGGCGAGACCTGCCGGGCCCGAGCCCACCACGGCGACCCTCTTTCCCGTGCGCGCTGCGGGCGGGGCGGGAACGACCCAGCCCTCGTCGAAGGCGTGGTCGATGATGCCGACCTCGACCTGCTTGATCGTGACCGGGTCGTCGTTGATGCCGAGCACGCAGGAGCCCTCGCAGGGGGCGGGGCAGAGGCGGCCCGTGAACTCCGGAAAGTTGTTGGTGGCGTGGAGGCGGTCGATGGCCTCGCGCCAGCGGTCCCGGTAGACGAGGTCGTTCCAATCGGGGATCAGGTTCCCGAGCGGGCAGCCCTGGTGGCAGAAGGGGATGCCGCAGTCCATGCAGCGCGCGCCCTGCTTCTTGAGCTTGTCGGCCTCGAAGGGCAGGTAAACCTCCTGCCAGTCGTGGACGCGCTCACCGACGGGACGCCGCTTGGGTGTCTCGCGCTTGATCTCGAGAAAGCCGGTGATCTTGCCCATGAGCCTGGTAGTGGAGAGCCTAGTTGTGTGCCGAGGCCATCACGGCCTCGTCCACTGACATGCCGCTTTCCTCGGCCTTCTTGATCGCCTGCAACACGCGCTTGTAGTCGCGCGGCATGATCTTGACGAACAGTTGCTGCGTCGCCTCCCAGCTGACGAGAAGCCGCGCGGCGACCGGGCTCTGAGTGTGGCGGATGTGGCGCGACAGGAGGTCCTTGACGAGCTCGACGTCCTCGACGTCCACCAGGGGCTCGAGGTCCACCATGCCCAGGTTGCACCGGCGCTTGAAATCGCCCGTCTCGTCGAGGACGTAGGCGATGCCGCCCGACATGCCGGCGGCGAAGTTGCGGCCCGTGCGCCCGATGAGCACCACGCGGCCGCCGGTCATGTACTCGCAGCCGTGGTCCCCGGCGCCCTCCACGACCGCGAGCGCGCCGCTGTTCCTGACGCCGAACCGCTCGCCGGCGACGCCGCGGAAGTACGCCTCGCCGCTCGTGGCGCCGTAGAGCACCACGTTGCCGACCAGGATGTTCTCCTCGGCCACGAAGGTCGCCTCCCGCGGGGGGAAGACGATGAGCTTGCCGCCCGAGAGACCCTTGCCGAAGTAGTCGTTGGCGTCTCCTTCGAGCGTCAGCGTGATGCCGCGTGGCACGAAAGCGCCGAAGCTCTGCCCCGCCGAGCCCGTGAAGTGGATGCGGATGGTGTCGTCCGGGAGCCCGTCCGGGCCGTGGAGGCGCGTCACCTCCGAGCCGAGGATGGTCCCCACCGTGCGGTTGACGTTCCTGATGGGCAGCCGGATGTCCACGGGCTCGCGGCGCTCGAGCGCCTCGCGGCAGAGCGGCACGAGGGTCGTCACGTCGAGAGATCTCTCGAGCCCGTGGTCCTGCTCGACCACCTTCCGGACGGCGACCTCGGGCCCGACCTGCGGCCTGTGGAGGATGGAGGAGAAGTCGAGGCCGCGGGCCTTCCAATGGTCCACGGCATTTGCGGCGTCGAGCAGGTCCGAGCGGCCGATCATCTCGTCCATCGTACGGAAGCCGAGGCGCGCCATGTGCTCGCGCACCTCCTCCGCGATGAAGCGGAAGAAGGTCTCGACGAACTCGGGCTTGCCCTCGAACTTGGCCCGGAGCTTCGGGTCCTGGGTCGCGATGCCGACCGGGCAGGTGTTGAGATGGCAGACCCGCATCATGATGCAGCCCATGACGACGAGCGGCGCCGTGGAGAAGCCGTACTCCTCGGCGCCGAGGAGCGCCGCGATGACGACGTCGCGCCCGGTCTTCATCTGCCCGTCCGTCTGCACGGTGATCCGGTCGCGGAGCTTGTTCATGACCAGCACCTGCTGGGTCTCCGCGAGCCCGAGCTCCCACGGGACCCCGCCATGCTTGATCGAGGTCAAGGGCGACGCGCCGGTGCCGCCGTCGTGGCCCGAGATCAGCACGACGTCCGAATGCGCCTTGGCCACTCCCGCCGCGACGGTCCCGACTCCGACCTCGGCGACGAGCTTGACGCTGATCCGCGCCCGCGGGTTCGAGTTCTTGAGATCGTGGATCAACTGGGCCAGATCCTCGATCGAGTAGATGTCGTGGTGCGGGGGCGGCGAGATGAGCCCCACGCCCGGCATCGAGTGCCGGACCTTGGCGATCCAGGGGTAGACCTTGTGGCCGGGCAACTGGCCGCCCTCGCCGGGCTTGGCGCCCTGGGCCATCTTGATCTGGAGCTCGTCCGCGTTGATCAGGTACCAGCTCGTGACGCCGAAGCGCCCCGAGGCGACCTGCTTGACCGCGCTGCGCCGCCAGTCGCCGTTCGGGTCGCGCTTGTAGCGCGCCGGGTCCTCGCCGCCCTCGCCCGTGTTGGAGCGGCCGCCCATCCGGTTCATGGCGATGGCCAGCGTCTCGTGAGCCTCGAGGCTGATCGAGCCGTAGGACATGGCGCCGGTGGCGAAGCGCCTGAGGATCGCCTCGACGGGCTCGACGTCCTGGAGCGCGATCGGCTTTGGTGTGGACTTGAACGTGAAGAGCCCGCGGAGCGTCGCCCGGTGCTCGTTCTGCGTGTTGACGAGGTCCGTGTACTCCTTGAAGATCGCGTACTGCTTCGAGCTCGTGGCGTGCTGGAGCTTGAACACGGTGTCGGGATTGAAGAGGTGGTACTCGCCGTCGCGCCGCCACTGGTACTCGCCGCCCCAGTCGAGCTCGGGCTCGCCCACGGGCCGCTCCGGGAAGGCGTGGTGGTGGCGCAGGAGCGCCTCTTTCGCGACCACGTCGATGCCGATGCCGCCGATGCGGGACGCCGTCCACGTGAAGTAGCGGTCCACGAAGCCCTTCGCGAGCCCGATCGCCTCGAAGATCTGGGCCGCCCGGTACGACTGAATGGTCGAGATGCCCATCTTCGAGATGACCTTGAGGACGCCCTTGTTGAGCGCCTTGATGTAGTTCGTGATCGCCGTCTTGTGATCCAGCGCCGGCAGCATGCCCTGGCGGATCATGTCGTCGAGCGTCTCGAAGGCGAGGTACGGGTTGACCGCGCCCGCGCCGTAGCCCAGGAGGAGCGCCATGTGGTGGACCTCGCGCGGCTCGCCCGTCTCGATGACCAGACCGACCTTGACGCGCTTGCCCTCGCGGATCAGGTGGTGGTGGACTCCGGCCGTCGCCAAGAGCGCCGGAATGGGCGCGTGCTCGCGGTCGACACCGCGGTCGGAGAGGATGAGATAGGTGAATCCCGCATCCACCGCCTGGCTCGCCTTCCGGCAGAGCTCTTCCGTCGCGCGCGCCAGGCCGTCCGTGCCGTCGGCCACGCGGAACAGCATGGGCACGGTCGTGGCCTTGAAACCAGGCCGGTCAACGTGGCGGATCCGCGCCAGCTCGGCATTGTCGAGGATCGGGGTCTTGAGCTTGATCTGCCGGCAGGCCTCGGGCGTGGGCTCGAGGAGGTTGCCCTCGGGACCGATACTGGTCGCGATCTGGGTCACCAGCTCTTCGCGGATGCCGTCGAGCGGCGGGTTGGTCACCTGCGCGAAGAGCTGCTTGAAGTAGTCGTAGAGGAGTCGCGGGCGGTCCGAGAGCACGGCGAGCGACGTGTCGGTGCCCATGGAGCCTATGGGCTCCTCGCCTGCGGACGCCATGGGCCCCAGCAGCAGGCGGAGGTCTTCATGGGTGTAGCCGAAGGCCTGCTGGCGCTCGAGGACGGTCTCGTGTGCGGGCTCGGGCAGGTGAGGCGGCTCGGGCAGGCTCTCGAGCGGCGTGAGGTGGGTTGCCAGCCACTCGCCGTACGGGTGCGCGGTCGCGAAGGCGTGCTTCAGCTCCGCGTCGTCGATGATGCGCCCCTGCGCCGTGTCCACGAGGAAGATCCGGCCCGGATGGAGGCGCTCCTTGATCAGCACCCGCTCGGGCGGGATGTCGAGCACGCCCACTTCGGACGCCATGACCACGAGCCCGTCCTTCGTGACGTAGTACCGCGACGGGCGGAGGCCATTCCGGTCGAGGACCGCGCCGATGACTGTCCCGTCGGTGAAGGCGATCGAGGCCGGGCCGTCCCACGGCTCCATGAGGCAGCCGTGGTACTCGTAGAAGTCCTTGCGCAGGATGGGCATGGACTCGTGCCCGCTCCAGGCCTCGGGGATCATCATCAGGACCGCCAGCGGAAGGGGGCGGCCCGCCATGACGAGGAGCTCCAGCACGTTGTCGAAGATGGCCGAGTCGCTGCCGCCCTCGACGACGATCGGCAGGATCTTCTTGAGGTCGTCGCCGAGAACGGTCGACCGGCAGAGCGCTTCCCGCGCATGCATCCAGTTGATGTTGCCGCGCAGCGTGTTGATTTCCCCGTTGTGGGCGATGTAGCGGTACGGATGCGCCAGCGGCCACGACGGGAACGTATTGGTGGAGAACCGCTGGTGGACGAGCGCGAGCGCGGACTCGACCCGCGGGTCCACGATATCCGGGAACATGGTCTCGATCTGGTCGGCCGAGAGCATGCCCTTGTAGATGAGGGTATTGGCCGAGAGGCTCGGCAGGTAGAAGTAGCCGCGGCCGGGAATGTCCGAGCGACGGACCGCGTGCTCGACGCGCTTGCGGATAACGTAGAGCTTGCGCTCGAAGGCCTGCGCGTCGGAGATGCCTGCGGCCCGGCCGATGAAGACCTGTTCTATGAGAGGCTCGGCCGCGCGGGCGCTCGGCCCCACCGGCGCGTCGTCGGTCGGCACCACGCGCCACCCGAGCAGGGTCTGGCCCTCCTCCCGGACGATCCCGTCCAGCATCGCGCGGCACTGCGCGGCCTGGGCTTGATCGCGCGGCAGGAAGACGAGGCCGGCGCCGTAGTGCCTGGGCGAGGGGAGGCTGAGACCGAGCGCGGCGCACTCGCTGGCGAGGAAGGCGTGCGGCATCTGGATCAGGATGCCGGCGCCGTCCCCCGTCGTGGGTTCACAGCCGCAGGCGCCGCGGTGGAGAAGGTTCTTGAGCACCTGGAGAGCCTGGCTCACGATGGCGTGTGACTTCCGCCCCTTTATGTCCACGACGAACCCGACGCCGCAGGCGTCGTGCTCGTGGGCAGGATCGTAGAGGCCCTGGGCTCCGGGCATCCCGGCAGGCGTCGTCGCTGACAACCCGTCCTTCATCGACATCCTTCTCCTGGCATCGCCATCCCTCTCCCAGCCTCCCCCCCCGTTCTTGTGAACTCTCGGAAAAACCTCGACTTGAGCAGTGAGCCTACACCACGGTCGAGCATTAGCCAAGGACAAAATAGAAAAAACATAGCATTAGTGATTCTAATAGGGTAACCTCAGCCCGTGAACCTCGACACGCTCAAGCTCTACTGTGACGTCGTGAGGCTGCGGAGCTTCTCGCGCGCCGCGACGGCCAACGGCGTCACGCAGTCGGCGGCCAGCCAATCCATCCAGCAGCTCGAGGGCGACCTCGACGTCCCACTTCTCGACCGCTCTCGCAGGCCACTGGTCGCCACAGAGGCCGGCCGCGTGTTCTTCGACGCCTGCCGCGATCTCCTCGAGAGCTTCGAAAAGGCGCGGGCCGGGCTGCTCGCCTCCAGGGATCGGGTGGAGGGGACGGTGCGCGTCGCGGCGATCTACTCGGTGGGGCTCCACGACATGAGCCGGCACATGCAGCCCTTCATGTCGGCGCATCCGCACGCGCGCGTGCTCCTCGAGTGCCTGCATCCTCACAAGGTGGTGGAGGCGGTCCAGAACGACGAGGCCGACGTGGGCGTCCTGTCGTATCCCGCGGCGACCCGGACACTCAGCGTATTGCCGCTCCGCTCAGAGCCGATGGTGCTGGTGACGCATCCGAGCCACCGTCTCGCCAAGCGGAAGCACGTGGAGGCCGGCGACCTCGCGGGCGAGAAGTTCATCGCGTTCGACCGCGATCTCGCGGTGCGCAAGGCGATCGACCGCGTGCTCAAGCAGCACGGGGTCAAGGTCGAGGTGGTCATGGAGTTCGACAACGTCGAGACCATCAAGCAGGCCATCGGCATCGCCGCCGGGGTCAGCATCCTGCCGCGGCCAACCGTGGTGATGGAGTCGGGAATGCGGACGCTGGCCACGGTGCCGCTCGCGTTCTCCGGCCTCGCGAGGCCGATCGGGCTCATCTACCGGCGGGGCAAGCGGCTGACTCCCGCCGTCGCGCGCTTCATCGAAACCCTTCGCAAAGCCGACGAGTCCCCCGCGGAGTAAGCCGGAATCGCGGGCGTTCTACGCGCGTGGTCCGGGCGCCGGGAGGCAGGGTGCCCTCGAGTAGAAACCGCTGAGGCCGGCGGAGGGGGCGCCGGCTGGAGCGAATCCGACGAGCCGTAGCGCGCCCCGAAGCGCAGGGCGCCTCCGCCGCGCGAGCCGGCCCCACGCAGTGGGGCGGCGAGCGCACCCCCGCCGCGGGGGATGGGGGGAGGCGGAGGCGCCTGAGCGAGGTGGCGCGTCGAGGCGAGGAGGTCTGAGCGGAAGACGGCACCCCCTCCGCCGGCCGGCCGTGGTCCAGGCCGCGCGTGGTACGGTATGGGCATGATGATCCAACCCATGGAGGTGCGGAAGTTTGTGAGCCGGGGCGGCATCCGGGTCTACGGGATGCCCGTCGAGACCTTCCCGGGCCACGTCAACAACATCTACCTGATCGTCGACGGCGACACGCTGACCCTCGTGGACGTCGGCTCGGGCACCGAGGACTCGGTCAAGGGGCTCCACGAGCGCTTCGACGAGATGCGGGACCGCTTCGGCGAGCGCGTCTCGCTGGACGACGTCCGACATGTCGTCATCACCCACGCCCACATCGACCACTTCGGCTGGGTCGGCCACTTCACCCGCGAGACCGGGGCCCGCGTCTGGGTCCACGAGCTGGATGCCCGGGTGCTGAGCCGCTTCGAGGAGCGGATGGTGCTGGCCTCGAAGGACATGCGGGTCTTCCTCGAGCGGGCCGGGGTCACGCCCGAGCTGAGGGACGAGCTCGAGACCATGTACCGGTTCTCGAAGGCCTTCTTCAAGTCCGTCACGATCGACGGCGTGGTCAAGGACGGCCAGCGCATCATCAACGGCTACCGGGTCCACCACACGCCCGGCCACTGCCCCGGGCAGATCTGCCTCGAGGTGGACGATTTGCTCTTCACGGCCGATCACGTGCTCTCGCGCATCACGCCCCACCAGTCGCCGGCCTCCATCACGCCCTTCTGCGGGCTCGAGCTCTATCTCCAGTCGCTCGACAAGGTGCGCCGGCTGGGCGGGATCAGGCTGGCGCTGCCCGGGCACGAGGCGCCGATCGAGGACATGCCGGCTCGCATCGGCGTCATCGCGGCCCACCATGAGCGCCGGCTCGGCCAGGTGCTCGATCTCTGTCGCGATCCGATGACGCTGGTGGAGGTCTCCAGGCGCCTCTTCGGGCCGAGGGCGGGCTACACTCGGCTCCTGGCGCTCGAGGAGGCGGGGGCGCACGTCGAGTACCTCTTCCAGCGGGGCGAGCTCGGCATCGCAAACCTGAGCGAGGTCAGCGAGCAGGCCAATCCCGTCATTCAGTACGAGACCCGACGAGGAGCCGCCGCATGACTGCGTCGCTGATCATCGCCGCCAGCGAGGGAGACTCGAACCTCTACTACGCCTGCCGGTTCATGGCCCCGGACCCCTTCGTCTTCCTCGAGGTCGGCGGCAGGAAGATCCTGCTCATGTCCGACCTCGAGGTGGACCGAGCGCGCCAGCAGGCCCGCGTCGACGAGGTGCTGTCGCTCTCCGAGTGGGAAGCCAAGGCCAAGCAGCGCTGGGCCCAGCCGAGGCTCACCGACACCGTCAGCCTGCTTCTCGAGGACTATGGGGTCGCGACCGTCGAGGTGCCCGCCGACTTCCCGCTCGAAGCCGCCGACCGGTTGCGCGAGCGCGGGGTCACGGTGCAGGTGAGGCCGCACCCGTTCTTTCCGAAGCGCGTCGTCAAGTCGGCCGAGGAGGTGGCGGCCATCGAGCTGGCCCAGCGGCATACGGAGACCGCGCTCGCGGCGGCGCTCGACGTGCTCAGTCAGAGCGTGATCCGCGGTGACGAGGTGGTCTGGAAGGGCCGGGCGCTGACCTCTGAGGACCTGAAGAAGGTCGTCAACGTGTCGCTGATGGAGAACGAGTGCATCGCCCAGCACACCATCATCGCCTGCGGCGAGCAGGGCGTGGACCCGCACAACCAGGGTTCGGGCCCCATCCGCCCCAACCAGGGCATCATTTTCGACATTTTCCCGCGCTCATCGACCTCGCATTACTTCGCCGACATGACGCGCACGGTGGTCAAGGGCAAGGCGTCCGACGAGCTTCGCCGGATCTATGACGCCGTCCTGGCGGCCCAGCTGCGCGGCATCGAGCTGGTCAAGGACGGCGCCTCGGGCGGGGCGGTCCACGCCGAGGTGGCGCGCACCATGGAGGCCCGCGGCTATGCGACTGGCGTCGTGGACGGACGCAACCAGGGGTTCTTCCACGGGACGGGCCACGGCGTCGGCCTCGACATACACGAGCTGCCCCGCATCAGTCGGCTCGACTACGAGCTCAAGACAGGGCAGGTGGTGACCGTCGAGCCCGGCCTCTACTACCCGGGGCGGGGGGCCGTGCGCATCGAGGACATGGTGCTCGTGGAGCCCGGGGGCTGTCGCAACCTCACGCGGTCGCCCAAGATGGAGCTGCTCGAGCTATAGGCCACGGGCCGCGGAGCGGCGCGGCGAACTCCGGCGGTCAGACCGGAGATAACCTTGCCTATCCGAGGGGTTTTGGGTAGCATGAAGCCGTAGCGGCTCCCACTTGGAGGGGGTTCCCAGCGACGATGCGTTCGGGGCCGCTCTGCGCCGACGAAGGCAGTCACTGAGAGGACGACCGAGACCATGAGTGACACCGTAATGCCCGCCCCGGCGGTCGCCAAGCCGCGCCGGACGCTGACTCGCGCGGTCATCCGCTTCGCCGGTGACTCCGGCGACGGCATGCAGGTCACGGGTGAGCAGTTCACCACCGAGGCGGCCTGGGCCGGCAACGACATCTCGACCCTGCCGAACTTCCCGGCCGAGATCCGCGCGCCCGCCGGCACCCTCTTCGGGGTGTCGAGCTTCCAGCTGCAGTTCGGCAGCCAGCGGGTCTATACGCCGGGCGACCAGCTCGACGCGCTCGTCGTGATGAACCCCGCGGCGCTCAAGGTGCACCTGGCCGATCTCAAGCCGGGCGGCATCCTCGTCGTGAACACGGCCGCCTTCGACCAGCGCAACCTGGAAAAGGCCGGTTACCCGAAGGACGAGAAAGGCGAGCCCAAGAACCCGCTCGCCGACCCGGGCCTGGCCGAGAAGTACCGCCTCTACCAGGTGGACATCGGCGCGATGACGAAGAAGTCGCTCGAGGACCTGCCGCTCAACGTCAAGGAGAAGGAGCGCTGCAAGAACTTCTTCGCCCTCGGGCTCGTCTCCTGGATCTACACGCGGCCACTCGACCCGACGCTTGACGCCATCAAGAAGCGCTTCGCCAAGAACCCGACCTTCGTCGAGGCCAATATCCGCGTGCTCAAGGCCGGCCACGCTTTCGGCGAGACGGCCGAGATGTTCTCCGAGCACTACGGCATCGAGGCCGCGGAGATGCCGCCCGGCGTCTACCGCAGCATGACGGGCAACCGGGCGCTCGCGTGGGGCCTGCTCGCCGCGGCCGAGCGCACCAAGATCCCGATCGTTTACGGCGCCTACCCGATCACGCCGGCCTCGAGCATCCTCGAGGAGCTCGCGCTTCACAAGCGCTGGCGGGTGCGCACGTTCCAGGCTGAGGACGAGATCGCGGCCGTCACCTCGGCCATCGGCGCGTCCTTCGGCGGCGCCCTCGGCGTCACGGCCTCGAGCGGCCCGGGCATCGCGCTCAAGGGCGAGGGCATCGGGCTCGCGGTGATGGCGGAGCTGCCGCTCGTGATCTTCGACATCCAGCGCGGCGGCCCCAGCACGGGCCTGCCGACGAAGACCGAGCAGGCCGACCTGATGCAGGCGCTGTACGGCCGCAACAGCGAGAGCCCGATCGTCGTGATCGCGCCATGCACGCCCGGCGACTGCTTCTACATCGCCTACGAGGCGGTGCGCATCGCGATCAAGTACATGGTGCCGGTCATGGTGCTCTCGGACGGCTACCTGGCGAACGGCTCGGAGCCGTGGCTCATCCCGGACGTCAAGACGCTGCCCGACATCCCGGTCGCCTTCCGCACCGAGAAGGACGGGTTCGCTCCGTACATGCGCGATGCGGCGACCCTGGCGCGGCCGTGGGTTCGGCCCGGCACGCCGGGGCTCGAGCACCGGATCGGCGGCATCGAGAAGCAGGACGTCACGGGCAACATCTCCTACGAGGCCGACAATCACGACCTCATGGTCCGCACGCGAGCCGAGAAGGTCCGGCGGGTCGCGCAGGAGATCCCGCCGACGGTCATCAACGGCAAGGAGTCCGGCGACGTGCTGGTGGTCGGCTGGGGCGGCACGTACGGCGCCATCACCGCGGCCGTCGAGGAAGCGCAGATGGAAGGCAAGGCGGTCGCTTCCATCCACATCCGTCATCTGAACCCGCTGCCGCCCGACCTCGGCCAGATCCTGCGTCAGTACCGGCGCGTGCTCGTGCCCGAGATCAACAGCGGCCAGCTCGTGCGGGTGCTCCGGGCCGAGTATCTCGTGGACGCCGTCGGCTTCAACCGCGTCCGCGGCATGCCGCTGGCGAGCCAGGAGATCCTCGAGGCCATCAACCAACTTCTGGAGGCGAAGCAGTGAGCACGGTCACCGGAACCCCCGGCGCGGCGCCCAAGTACACGAAGAAGGACTTCGAGTCCGACCAGGACGTGCGCTGGTGCCCCGGCTGCGGGGACTACGCTATCCTGAGCGCGATGCAGAAGACGATGCCGGGTCTCGGCATCCCGAAGGAGGACATCGTGTTCATCTCAGGGATCGGCTGCTCGAGCCGCTTCCCGTACTACATGAACACGTACGGCTTCCACACGATCCACGGCCGCGCGCCGGCCTTGGCGACCGGGCTCAAGCTGGCCCGGCCCGAGCTCAAGGTCTTCGTGATCACGGGCGACGGCGACGGCCTCTCGATCGGCGGCAACCATCTGCTGCACGTGCTGCGGCGGAACGTGGACGTCACGATCCTGCTCTTCAACAACAAGATCTACGGCCTCACCAAGGGCCAGTACTCGCCGACGAGCGAGTTGGGCAAGGTGACCAAGTCCACGCCCATGGGCTCGGCCGACCGTCCGGTCAGCCCGTGCGCCTTCGCGCTGGCGGCGGGCGCTACGTTCGTCGCCCGGACCGTGGACCGGAGCCTCGCGCACATGGAGGAGACGCTCAGGCGCGCCGCCCAGCACAAGGGCGCGGCCTTTGTCGAGATCCTCCAGAACTGCAACGTCTACAACGACCTCGCGTGGAACGTGCTCTACGACAAGGACTCCAAGGCCCTCTACGAGTGCAGGCTCGAGCACGGCAAGCCCATCACGTTCGGACCGGCAGACGACCGGCGCGGCCTCGTGCTGGAAGGCCTTAAGCCCAAGGTTGTCAAGGTCAAGGACGTGGCGGAGAGCACGCTCTGGGTCCACGACTCGGGAGACCGCGCCACGGCCATGCTGCTCGCGCAGCTGTGGGCGCCCGAATACCCCGTCCCCGTGGGCGTGCTCCTGAATCTCGAGGGCGAGACCACGTACGAAGAGATCGTGATCCAGCAGGAGCAGACGGCTATCTCGGAGCGCGGCCCGGGCGATGTCGCGAAGCTCTTGATCTCGGGCGAGACCTGGAAGATCGGGTAAAGCGGGCCGCCGATAAGGGCCCATCTGCTTCGTTGGCGCCCTCGGCCGCCCGCTCGACGTACAGGAGTACGCCTCGCGTGCGGCCCTTCGGGCGCCGCCTCGCATCTGGACCCTTCTCGCCAGCCCTCAAGAACTAATTTTCGAGGCCCCCTATGGCGCTGAGTCTTGCCCTGCTCCGCGAGCTCGAAGGGATTCTTGGGGCAGGGGGAGTGGTGTCGACCTTGGAAGGGCGGATGGTGTACGAGGCTGACATGCACACCTTCTACAAGGGCGCGCCAGACGTCGTGGTGCTGCCTGAGACGACCTCCCAGGTCGTGGAGCTCGTGCGCCTCTGCCGCCGCGAGCACGTCGCCCTGGTGCCGCGCGGCTCGGGCACCGGGCTGATCGGCGGCGCCATGGCGCCCGTCGGCGGCGTCATGGTCTCGCTGACCCGGATGAACAGGATCCTCGAGCTGGACTTCGCCAACCGCTGCGCCACCGTCCAGCCCGGGCTCATCAACCTGTGGCTGTCCCAGGCGACTCGTGAGGCCGGCTACTACTTCGCCCCGGATCCCTCCAGCCAGATGGTCTCCTCCATCGGCGGCAACGCTTCGACCAACGCGGGCGGCCCGCACTGCCTCAAGTACGGGATTACGGTCAACCACGTGCTGGGGCTCGAGGTCGTCACGGGCGCGGGAGAAATTCTGTCGGTGGGCGGCAAGGCGCACGACCACCCGGGCTACGACCTCACGGGCGCGCTCGTGGGCGGCGAAGGGACGCTCGGCCTGCTGACGGCGATCACCGTGCGGCTCCTCCACGTGCCTGCGGGAGTCAAGACCCTGCTCGCGTCCTTCTCCGCGATCGACCCCGCCTCGGAGGCGGTCTCGGCCATCGTGGCGGCGGGCATCATTCCGGCGGCGCTCGAGATGATCGACGAGACCTTCGTCCGCGCCATCAACGAGGGCGTCGGCGCGGGCTATCCCAAGGGCGCGGGCGCCGTGCTGCTGATCGAGCTCGACGGCCCCGCGGCGGAAATCGAGGCCCAGGCGGGGCGCATCGTGCAGATCTGCCGGGACCACGCCGCTCTCGAGATCCGGGTCGCCCAGGACGAGGCCGAGCGGGCGCTGCTCTGGAAGGGGCGCAAGGAGGCCGCCGGCGTGGTCGGCCGCATGTCGCCGAGCTGGATCCTGCAGGACGCCGTCGTGCCGCGCTCACGGCTGCCGGAGATCATGCGGGAGGTGCAGGCCATCGGCGCGCGCCACCGCCTCGTCATCGCCAACGTCTTCCACGCGGGCGACGGCAACCTCCACCCGATGATCCTCTACAACGACCTCGAGCCCGGCGAGCTCGAGCGGGCCAAGGAGGCCAACGACGAGCTGCTCCGCGCGTGCCTCGCTATGGGCGGCAGCGTCACCGGCGAGCACGGCGTCGGACTCGACAAGGCCTCGAGCATGCCGCTCCAGTTCGGCGACGCCGATCTCAACTTCATGGCGCGCTTCAGGCGCGTCTTCGATCCGGACGGGATCATGAACCCGGGCAAGCTCCTGCCTTCGCACCCGGCCTGCGGCGAAGTCTTCCGGCCTTCCGCCCCCCGGCTGCCGGCCGGCGCCTGGGTCTGAGCGTGGCCGTCTCGGCTCCGGCGCTCGGGGACGCCTTCGCCGCCATCGTCGGCGGTGAGCATCTCACCACGGCCCCGTCACAGCTCGCGGCCGCGGCGGTTGATGGCGTGACGCCGCGCTGGCTGGCTCGACCGGGCTCGCTTGACGAGGTCAGTCGGGTGATGGCCCTGGCATCCGCTGAAGGCCTGGCTGTCGCCCCGAGGGGCGGCGGCTCGGCGCTCGACCTCGGCACGCCGCCGCTCCGGCTGGACGCGGTTCTCGACCTCTCGCGCCTGGCGGGCATTCTCGAGTATGTCCCCGCCGATATGGTGGCGACGGTGCAGGCTGGCGTGACGCTCGATGCGCTGGATCGCGAGCTGGGCAAGCACGGGCAGATGCTGGCGCTGGACCCCTATGGCGGCGGCTCGCGCACCGTGGGCGGCGTGCTCGCGACGAATGCCAGCGGGCAGCGGCGCTTCCGCTACGGCACGGGACGCGATCTCCTGCTCGGAGCTCGCTTCGTTCAGGCGGACGGCACCGTGACATGGGGCGGCTCCAAGGTCGTCAAGTCGGTGACCGGCTACGACATCCCGAAGCTTTTGACCGGCTCGCTCGGGACCCTCGGCGTCATCGTCGAGGCGGCGCTCAGGCTCCATCCCGTTCAACCCGCCTCCGGATCATGGCTCTTCTCCTTCACCTCGCGCGAGGCCGCGGGCGCGCTCGTCGTCGCCGTCCTCGCGTCCAGCCTCGAGCCCGAGCGCCTGGCGTGGCTCAATGCCGCGGTGCTCGGGCTCGTCGGGAGCGAGAGAGGAGAAGCGGCGCTGGCTGTGTCGGTCGCGACGGTGGCCGAGGCGGTGACGTCTCAGGGCGCCGAGCTCGGCTCGATGGCGTCGCGACTCGGCGCACGCGTCTCGGCGCTCGACCCGGCCTTCTGGACACGGATGGGCGGCGCGCTCGCGAGCTCCACCGTGGTGAAGCTCGCGAGTGAGATCCGCCGCCTGCCGTTCTGGGCCGGTGAGGTGGAGCGAGTGATATCCCGCCACGGCCTGACGGTGTCGCTCGTGGGCGAGGCGGGCAATGGGATTCTTCGCGCCGCAGTCGAGGGGAGTGTCTCCCCGGACACGTGGGCGAGGGAGATCGTGGCGCCGCTTCGAGAGGCCCTCGCGGCCGAGGGCGGGAGTCTCGTGGTCGAGCGGGCGCCCCTGTACCTGAAATCCGCCGCCGACGTCTGGGGGCCGGTCCCAGAGACGGCGCTCGCCGTGATGAGGCGGCTCAAGGCGGAGTTCGACCCGGGCGGGGTGCTGAACCCCGGACGCTTCGTAGGCGGCCTGTGAGCACGGTGACGGCCGGTGCCGGCGCCGGCGCATTTGACACCACCGACGCGCCGTCCATGGAGGGGTTGAGAGCCTGCGTTCACTGCGGCATCTGCCTTCCGCAGTGCCCGACCTATCGCGTGCTCGGTCAGGAGATGGACTCCCCGCGCGGGCGCATCTACCTCATGCGCGCGGCGGCCGAAGGCCGCATCGGGCTCACGCCGGTCCTGGCGCGCCATCTCGACCTCTGCCTCGGCTGTCGAGGCTGCGAGACGGCCTGTCCCTCCGGAGTCCCCTTCGGACGGCTACTCGAGGCCACCCGTGGCCAGCTGGAGCGGCAGGGCATCCGCGCGCCCGAGAGCGACCGCGCGACCAGGCGCTGGGCGCTCGAGACCTTTCCGTACCCGGCCCGGCTGGCGCCGCTTCTCTGGGGACTCCGCTTCTACCAGGCTTCGGGGCTCCAGGCCCTCGTGCGCGGGTCGAGCGTGCTGGCGCCGTGGAAAAGGCTCAAATCCATAGAGGCGCTGCTGCCCGCGATGTCTCCGTCAGCCCCGCTGCCAGAGTACATACCGGCGCGAGGCAAGCCTCGGGGGCGCGCGGGACTTCTGACCGGCTGCGTCCAGCGCTTCTTCTATTCGGACGTCAACGCGCGAACCGCGCGGCTGCTCGCGGCGGCAGGATGGGACGTGGTCGTGCCGCGGGCCCAGGGCTGCTGTGGGGCGCTCCACCTCCACGCGGGAAGACTCGACGAGTTCCGTGGAATGGCCTCGCGCATCATGGCCGTGTTCGGCGAGGTCGTGGACGTGGTGGTGACCAATGCGGCCGGCTGCGGCTCGGCGCTCAAGGAGTACGGTCACTGGCTTCCGGATGACGGCGGCCCGGCCTTCGCGGCGAAGATCAGGGACATCTGCGAGGTGCTGGTCGAGTCGGATCTCCCGCTGGGGAGGCTCGAGGAGATCGTCGCCTACCACGACGCCTGCCACCTGGTCCACGGCCAGAAGGTGCGCGCCCAACCGCGCGAGCTCCTGCGGCGCATCCCCGGGTTGACCGTGGTGGACATCAAGGATTCCGACCTGTGCTGCGGCAGCGCCGGGATTTACAATCTCACCGAGCCCGCCATGGCCGAGAAGCTCGGCAGAATGAAGGTTGAGCGCATACGCGAGACCGGCGCGCGCATCGTGGCGGCGGGCAACCCGGGTTGTCTTATGCAGATCGCGAAGCACGCGAGGGACATGGGCGTGGAGCTTCAGGTCGTCCACCCGGTCGATCTCCTGGCGCGCGCGCTGAGGGATGCATGAAGATCAGGATCGAAGACCACGTCAAATTCGAAGGCGCCAAGATGGCCAAGATCGCGCTGGCGACGACGGACCGTGCCCAGCTTGACCTCTACTGCGTGGCGCCCGGCCAGTACCAGAAGCCCCACACCCACGGCGACCAGGACAAGATCTACTATGTGCTCGAAGGAGCCGGCCGGTTCTCGCTCGGAGACAAGGAGGAGCGCGTGGCGGCCGGCGAGGCGCTCGTCGCGGCCGCCGGAGTCGAGCACGGCCTCGTCAATGACGGCGCCGAACCGCTGCTGATCCTTGTGGTCGTGACGCCGCCGCCTCCCCACGGGACCTCGTCTCATGAATCGGGAGCCAGGTCGTGAGGGCCTCGATCATGATCACCTGTCTCGGTGACATGTTCTTCCCCGAAGTGGGTGTGGCCATGGTCACGCTCCTGCGGCGCCTGGGCGTGACCGTGGAGTTCCCCCAGGGACAGACCTGCTGCGGGATGCCGCTCTTCAACTCGGGCTATCACCACGACGCGGCGGTCGTCGCGGCGCGCACCGTCGAGCTCTTCGCCGGCGCGGAGCACGTCGTCGTGCCCTCCGGCTCCTGCGCCTGGATGGTCAAGACCGAGTACCCGGGACTTCTCAAGCACGATCCGGCGCTCAAGGCGGCAGCCGAGGCCCTGGCGAACAAGACCTACGAGCTGTCGCAGTTCCTGGTGGACGTCCTCGGCGTGACCGACGTCGAGTCCTCGTTCAGGGGCAAGGTCACCTACCACGACTCCTGCCATCTGCTCCGCGGCCTGGGCGAGTCGCGCGCGCCGCGGACCCTGCTCAAGGGCGTCAAGGGCTGCGAGCTGGTCGAGCTGCCGGGCTCGGACGAGTGCTGCGGATTCGGCGGCTCCTTCTCGGTCAGGTTGCCCGAAGTGTCCACCGCGGTCCTCGACAAGAAGCTCGCCAACGCGGAGGGCACGGGCGTCGACTGTCTCGTCGCCTGCGACGCCGGCTGTCTCATGCAGATGGGCGGCGGGCTCACGCGACGGGGATCGCGCGTGCGTGCGGTGCATCTCGCGCAGGTCCTGGCGCCGGCGGCGGGCGCGTGAGCGACGCGAGCCTCCGGACTCCGTTCCCGGCGCGGGCGCATGCCGCGCTCGAGGACGCGCACCTGCAGGAGGCGCTCGGCATCGCGACGACCAAGTTCATCGGCCTCCGGAAGGAGGCCTTCGCGGGCTTCCCGGAGGGCGAGGCGCTCCGTGACAGGGCGCGCGCCATCAAGGAGGGGACGCTCCAGCAGCTGGACCGCCACCTCGAGCGCCTGGCCGACAACATCGAGCGGCTGGGCGGCCACGTCCACTGGGCGGCGACGGGGGACGAAGCGCGCGATATCGTCTTGCGCCTCTGCCGCGAGAATGGCGTCCGCATGGCCGTGAAGAGCAAGTCGATGGCGACGGAGGAGATCGAGCTCAACGACGCCCTCGAGGCAGCCGGCGTCAAGCCCGTCGAGACCGACCTTGGGGAATACATCATCCAGCTCGCCCACGAGAAGCCCTCGCACATCATCGCGCCCGCGATCCACAAGACCAAGAGGCAGGTCGCCGATCTCTTCTCGAAGGAGCTGGGCGGCAGCTTCGAGGCCGACCCGGAGGTGCTGACCGCCGTCGCGCGGAAGGAGCTCAGGCAGAAATTCCTCGACGCCGACATGGGCATCACCGGCGCGAACTTCGCCGTGGCGGAGACCGGGACCATCGTGCTCGTAACCAACGAGGGCAACGGGCGCATGGTCACCTCGCTGCCGAGGATCCACGTGGCCGTCATGGGGATGGAGAAGGTCATCCCGACCATGACGGATTTGATGGTCTTTCTCGCCATCCTGGCGAGGAGCGCGACGGGGCAGAAGCTCTCCTCGTACACGACGCTGGTACGCGGGCCGCGCCAGCCCGGCGAGAGCGAGGGGCCGGAAGAGCTCCACCTGATCCTGATGGACAACGGCCGCACCCGCCAGATCGCGGGGACGCTGCGCGAGGCGCTGTACTGCCTGCGCTGCGGCGCGTGTCTCAACGTCTGCCCCGTCTACCGCCAGATCGGCGGTCACGCGTACGGCTACACGTACCCAGGCCCCATCGGCATCCTGCTGACCGCTATGCTCAAGGGCGCGGCCTCGGTCAAGGACCTCGCTCACGCCTCGTCCCTCTGCGGCGCTTGCAAGGACGTCTGCCCGGTGCGCATCGACATCCCGCGGATGCTGGTGGATCTCCGCGAGCAGCTCGACAGGGAGAAGATCGCGTCGTGGCCAGAACGGATGGTCTTCCGGGCGGCCCGGCGGATCATGACGTCGCCCGGGCTCTTCCGCCTCGGCGCCGTGCTGGGTAGGGTCGCGCAGAGGCCCTTTGTCAGGAACGGCAGGCTCAGGGGGCTTCCGCTCTTCTTCGGAAAGTGGACGCGCACCCGCGACCTGCCGCCTGTCGCGTCCCGCACCTTCAGCGAGCGCTGGCCAGAGCTCGAGCAGAGAAAGGACCTCGAGCGGCCATGACGACCCGCGCCGAGTTTCTCGGGAGCATTCGTCAGGAGATGGCCAAGACCCGCGGCCTGTTCGAAGCGCGGCCCGTGCCGCGCCCCGCCGACGCCCGCCAGGCCGCCGAGGTCGTCAGGCGCCAGATGCTCGAGCGCTGGCCCCAGGCCCTAGCACGCTTTCGCGAAGAGTTCGAGCGCGTCTCCGGGGTCTTCCACCGGGTTTCGAAGATGGACGAGGTCCCGGGGGTGATCCGCCGCATCGCCCAGGAGCGCCAGGCGACGAGTGTCCTGTCATGGCATCCGGGGGCGCTCGGGCTCGACTTGCGCGGGAGCCTGGGCGCGGAGGGGTTCTCGGTGACCGTGGCTCCGAACGGCGACCCAGACGCGGCGGCTCGCGCGGTCCACCGGGACGCTGCGGCCCGCGCCGAGATCGGCGTGACCGGCGTCGACTGGGCCCTGGCGGAGACCGGCACGCTCGTTCTCGTGTCGGGCAGGGGACGGCCGCGCTCGACCTCGCTCCTGCCGGCGACGCATGTGGCCGTCTTCGGGCGCGACAGACTGGTCGAGTCACTGGAGCAGGTGGGAGTCATGCTGGAGGCGCTCCACGTCAACCCAGCGCTCAGCATGTCGGGCGCCGTCATCAACTTCATCACCGGCCCCTCGCGCTCCGCCGACATCGAGCTGACCCTCACGCGCGGCGTCCACGGGCCGAAGGAAGTCCACGCCATTTTCGTGGAGAGGCCCAACCTCGTGGAGGCCAAATGACCCCGCGCCTTTTCACGGCGGCCGAGATCAACGCGATGATCCCGCGGCTCACCGATCTCATGGACGAGGCGATGGAGCTCCACCGGAGAGCAAGCGCGCTCCAGGAGGCGCTCGGCGAGGAGCGCGAGCGGATCAGGGTCTCGGGCGGCGCCATGGTGGACCAGCGCGACTGGAAGGCGCGGGCCGAGAGGCTCGACGGCTACGCGATCGAGGTCAAGCAGGTGCTCCAGCAGGTCCTCGACCTGGGCGGCGTGACCAAGGACCTCGAGACGGGGCTCGTGGACTTTCCAGGCTTGGTGCCACAGGTGGCGGGGTCCCAGCCGGTCAATCTCTGCTGGAAGCACGGGGAGGACGCGGTCCGCTTCTGGCACGGCTTCGACGAGGGGTATGGGAAGAGGAAGCCGCTGCCGTGACGCCGTCGGCCGTCCTCTTCGACCTGTTCGACACGCTCGTCCTGCTGGACCGCTCGAGGCTGCCGGAGGTGCACGTCAACGGCAAGACCCGGCGCACGACAGCGGGCCATCTCCACCGTGCCTTCCAGCCGTTCGCTCCCGGCCTCTCTTTGGAGGACTTCGTCGACGCGCTCTTCTGGAGCTGGGAGGAGGCGGAGCGCCTTCGCGGCGAGAGCCACCGGGAGGTGACGGCGCCCGAGCGCTTCGGCATGATGTTCGGGCGGCTGGGCCTCGGCCAGGGAATGGTGCCCCCGGAGGCGCTCCAGATGCTGCTGGCGACCCACATGAAAGAGCTCTCGAAGGCTGTGGTCTTCCCCGAGCACCACGGTGAGCTGCTGCGCAGTCTCAAGAAGCGTCATAGGCTGGCGGTGGTCTCCAACTTCGACTACACGCCGATGGCGTGGCACATTCTTGAGCGAGAAGCGGTGGCTGATCTCTTCGAGACCGTGGTCGTCTCCGACGAGGTCGGCTGGCGCAAGCCCAAGCCCGTCATCTTCGAGCTGGCGCTCCAGCGCATGGGCACGGCTCCCGGTGACGCGCTGTTTGTCGGCGACCGCGCGGACATCGACGTCGCGGGCGCCCAGAGCGTCGGCATGGCCGCGGCCTGGATCAACCGCGACGGGAGCCCCTTGCCAGAGGGCGTGCAGGCTCCCGAGTTCGAGATACGGGACCTGGCCGAGCTCGAGCGCATCCTGGGTGTGTAGCAGGGTGTCTAACATCTGGGGCGTGTAGCACTGGGGCATCCAGGGCCCGATTCGGCGCATCCAAAGGGCGAGACCAACAGGAAGGCAAGGAGAGGACATGGCACCGACACGGAAAGTGGTCATCATCGGCTCAGGCCCCGCGGGCTACACCGCCGCCGTCTACGCGGCGCGGGCCAATCTGGCCCCCGTGATGTTCATCGGCATCCAGCCGGGCGGCCAGCTCATGCTGACGACGCTGGTCGAGAACTACCCCGGCTTCGTGGACGGCATCGACGGCCCGCCCCTCATGGAGACCTTCAAGGCCCAGGCGGCGCGCTTCGGCACCGAGATGATCGCGGAGGACGTGACGGAGGTGGACTTCAGCAGCCGGCCGTTCCGGGTGAAAGCCGACGACGCAGCTGTCGAGGCCGACACGGTCATCATCGCCACGGGCGCGTCATCGAAGCTCATCGGCCTGCCCAACGAGTCCAAGCTGATGGGGCGCGGCGTCAGCACCTGCGCCACCTGCGACGGCTTCTTCTTCAAGGACCAGAACATCATGGTTGTGGGCGGTGGCGATTCGGCCATGGAAGAGGCGCTCTACCTCTCGCGCCTCGGCCGCCAGGTGCAGGTGGTCCACCGCCGCGACGCGCTCCGCGCCTCCAAGATCATGCAGGAGCGCGCGCTCAAAAACCCGAAGATCGAGTTCATCTGGGACACGGGGGTCGAGGATGTCCTCGACCCGGCCAAGGGCAAGGTGACGGCGGTGCGGCTCAAGAACCTCAAGACGGGCGCCCAGTGGGAGACCCCGGTGGACGGCCTCTTCGTCGCCATCGGGCATCTGCCCAATACGGCCATCTTCAAGGGGAAGATCGACCTGCACCCCAACGAATACGTCAAGGTCGCGCCGGGGACCACGCAGACCTCCGTGCCCGGCGTCTTCGCGGCGGGCGACGTCGCCGACTTCACCTACCGCCAGGCCGTGACCGCCGCCGGCACCGGCTGCATGGCCGCGCTCGAAGCCGAGCGCTACCTCGAGGCCCACCACTCCGGCCACTGAGGCGGCCTCGGCCGACAGCGTAGAGCGGAGCGTAGATGACATAACACCCGTTCTCAGTTTGCCCCGCGCGGTGACCGCGATGCCAGCTGCGTCGATACGGTCCGCGACCACGGCTAAACGTGGAGCGCGGTCGCGCAGTTTCTCAGCGTAACTCAATGACCGTCAGCCGCGCCCCTCTCACGTAGCGAGGTCAAGCGGCCCGATTCGGGCGTGGCGGATTGCAAGACTCGACCCTGCTTCGCGTCGGTGCGCTGCGATCGCTAGGGCGCCAGTCGGCCTCGGCGGAAGATGAGGATGGACTCGACGCGCTCCGAAGGCCGACCCGCGTTGAACGCGATGCCTTGGGCTGCATACCAGAGCGACGCACTTTCCGACGGCCCGTACCGCGCCTCCACCTCGGTGACGGGATCACCGACGCGCACCCCGCGCCACGTGACGGGGCCCAGGGGCGGATCCTCCCCCTGCCAGCTCAGCTCCACCGCCTCGACCCCCGTCGCTCCCAGATGGACGCCGAGCGTCAGATCCGGATGCGGTGTATATCGCAGCAGGCGCTGCGCCAGCGTGGAGCCCCCGTCGCTGCCCGGCACTCCGTGGACGGCTCGCACCTCTTCCTCTCGCATCCCCAGCCGGACGCCGCCGAGGCTCGCCCCGTCCTGTACGGGCTGTCGCTGCATCTCGGCCCGGCGGATGGCCGGCAGTCCCTGCGCTTCGCCCCCGCTCGGGGCTGTGGTCAGTGCGAGCAGGAGGACGAAGAGTCCTCGCGCCGCCGCCCTCATCGTCGGCCGACCACGTGATACGCCCCGGTGGTCGGCCCACCAGCCGCCAATGGATCGGGCGCCGTCAGCGCCTCGAGTGCCTGACCCTGCCGGTGGAAGCGGAGGTCGATGAGCCCGTAGAGTAGGCCCGGCTCCAGCAGGTCGTACTGGCTTTGAAGTGCCTCAGAGAAAACCAATTCTCGGGCCGTGCTGACAATGCGCGTCTGGCGCTGGCGCGGGAAGGTGAAGATGGTCGTCAGCAACATCCCCGCGGTACGGTTGGCATCCACCAGGTGCGTGGTGACGAAGACCCCGGGGTTCGCCGGCACGCTGAGGCTGGCCAAGGGCGTAAGCCCCCCCGTGAGTGGCCGCCACTGCCAGGCCTGTATGAACTCCCGCTCCTCTACGAACCGGCTATCGGCCGCCAAGACCGTGTAGCCCTCCGCCGGCCCATCCGACCGCCGTAACTCCCCCAGGATCGTGACGACCTCCACGTCGTGACTCGTGGAGGACCCCCTCACGACCGCCCTCAGTCGGCGCGCGGGGAAGAAATCGGTAGAGAAGGCCACGAGCCCGCTACTCGCCTGGGAGCCGACCTGGACGGTGCCGTAGCCTGCGGTGGTCCATTCGCGCCGGTAGACCCCTGTCCGGCTCACCCCCGTCACCCCGTGATCTATGGCGAACGTCCCAACCTCCGGCTCGTCCCCGAGTGGCGCCACTGTAAAGAGGGGCACCCAATTGCCGCCGACATCCCGCAGGTCGTAGACCAAGGTCCCCTGCTGGCGCGCCCGGTGGCTCGTCTGGACCGTGTCGTCGCAAGTCTTGCCGACCACAATCCGGCGCGTGAGGTTCACGATGAACCAGCAGTCGTTGCGCAGGCCCGTGAAGAAGTCCACCGACCCAATCTGGCCCGAATTCCCGATGGTGCCATCTCCCTGGTGTCGCAACACCGGGACCTCCACGAGCGGGGGCGCCCCAATCCTCACGTAGACCAGCCCCACCACCTCGCCCCCGCGGTTCAGCGCGAAGTCCAGGAGCGACCAGTCATAGTCCGGCGACTGATCGTCCAGCGGCATCGTCAGGCGGAGGGGTCGTGTCCGGTCCATCGTCGTGGTGTATCCCGGGTCCGTGCCGAGGAAGCTCACAACGCCGTTGGTGTCCCGAGCGAGCGCGACCACGGTCTGCTCGTAGTCCACCACGCGCTGGTCCGTCCAGGTCGTCCCCAGATCGATTGGCGTCGGCCCGAGCGTCACGGGGTCGCCAAGCGAGATGAGGTCCACTGTCCTGACGGCGGTCAACGGGACCGTTCGGCTGCCCTCCGCCCGCTTGATGCGGTAGGCCTGGAATCGCATGTCCAGGATGCCGATGAAGGCCTGAGTCACAAGCGTGTTGTCCACGTCGCCCCACTTCACGACCTCTGGACCGACGGGCGGGAGCCCCAGCCCCAGGGGGAAGATCCCGGTGGCGGTCCGCAACATCCAGTCGCTCCCGCCGCGGAAGATCTGCTCGACCGCCGCCGCGGGCTGCACCTTGCCGATCACGGCCCCCGCCTCGCCGCCGAGCGCCCCCTGGTAGACCACCGTCACCGCCCGCGCCTCGAGCGACGGGTCCACAACTATTCCAGCCTCGCTCGTGAGCCCGGGCTGGGTCGCGCCGATACTCGCCTCGCCCACGTTGGTCCGCACCCCGCTTGCATCGTCCACGTGCACCGACAGCGTGCCGCCTCCCAGTGGGTCCACCTCCGAACGGTTCACGACCTTCAGCAATGAGGTTGCCGGGGCCGTGGGGTTCGCCGTGAAGACCGGCTCCAGCCGCCCGCGGAAGAAGTAATCCAGGAAGCCGGCAGAGTAACCAACAGCGCGGGGAATCAGCACGCCGCCGATGGAATCGTAGTTTGCCGACGTCAGAGTGAATTCCGGACCTTGTTGAGTCTGATTCTTAAGTCCCCGGAACTGATCCCACAGTGAACGGGCACTGACTTTCACACCGGCAATCGTTTCGCCGGTGAGTTGATCTATCATGTCGGCCAAAAAGATGATCGCCGTCCCGGTCGCCACCCGATCTCTCGTGAGCGGAATCGTGATCGTCTCTTCCACCTGCCGGTACGCATTCGGCTGGCAAGTCGGATTGGCAAGGCCGCCGCACCGAAATTGTGGAGGCAGGGTCGGATCATCAGGAAGATTCGTCCCTACCGTGAAGAAGTTCCGGCTGCTGAAGTCGGCCAGCCCGCGATTTCCAGGTGCGCTGAAGAAATGCTGGTAGTCAGTGAGCTGTGCGGGGCCGTATCCGCCGAGAGGAAGCGCGTTGGCCCGAAGCGCTGCCTGCTGTCCTCGCGCGACCCACTCGTAGTACCACTCGTACCAGCTCCGCTCGCCTCCGAGGTTGCCGAGGCAGCCCGTGTGAGGGTCGTTCCGTGTGTGCTGCGGCTGGCCCATGTCCTGGATCAGGTGCCCGACGTGCCCGAGCGTGCGAAAGAGGAGCGCCGTATTCTGCTCCCGCTCCGCCCGCGGCGCCGCCGTCAACGACTTGAGCTGATAGTCGCGCGCATCCAGCAGGGTGAAGTGATTCTGGTTGTCCGCTGGTCCTCGGCCGACGCGACCCAGTGCCCAGTCGGAGGCAGGAGTCCCGTTCACCACGAGTGGGATCCTGAGTCCACCCCCACCACGTTGCACATCAAAGAAGTGATTCGTCATGCGGTCGATGAGCGTCGGGGGATTGGGGGGAGGACTACATCCGAGGAACTCGAGGGCCGGGTGCCGCTGATAATCGTCCTCCCGGATCGCTCCTTCTCGCATCCAGTCGCGGGCGGTGCGAGTGTTTTCGAAGAGAGCTAATTGATCGGGCGTCCCTGGGGGACGGTCGTCGAACGGTCCAGTGCTCCCCGGCACCTGGAACTGGTCCTCGGGCTTGAGACCCACGTCCTCCAAGTAGTTGCGAAAGCCGCTCGATCGATCTATGGCCGCGTTGGTCATCTGCTCGTGGGTGCGAAGCTCATACGCCTCAAGCGTCGCCGCAAGACCGCACAGGAGGACGAGACCGAGCCAGAGTCTTCCGTGACTCTTCATGGTCTGCCCCCTTCTTCCAGACGCCGGATCGAGCGTTCCAAGTTCTCCCTATAGCTCTCCAAGTCTCTCTCCTCGATGCCGGTTCGCGGGAGCCGTTCCACTTCCGCCCGGAGACGGTAGAGACGGTTCAGATAGGGTGTCCGCGCCGGTTCGGGTCTCTTTGGGTCGAAGTTCCCGCCGATATCCCAGCCCTCCACCCGCAGATCCTTCAGCCATTCAGCTGGGCTGCCTCGAAAGGGCTCCATCGCAAAGGTCTCCCCGTCGCGCGAGAAGCGCCGGATGCCCGTGTCGAACTCGCCGTCCGGGATGTGGCCTCTGATCGTTCGGCGCAGGCCGGGCTCCGGCCGGGGCAGCACATACCCCGGCTTAAACAGGGTGATGAAGGGACGCTCCAGTTCTTGATAGCCGCGAAGCGGGCCCCATCCGGCGAACCGCAGCACGCCGTCGGGCCCGCTGACGGCGTCCTGCATGAAGACGGCCTGCGTGGCGCTGCCGACCGAGTAGATCATCCAGACGGCCAGCCCGTGCACATCGACGAGGGGCCGGCCGGTGTCCTTGTCGATGACCCGGATCGTGAACGGTGGGCTTTCCCAGTAGCATTGCAAGAGCATGCGGCAGAGCATCGTGCCCCCGTCCGCGCGGACGGGGGAGGGCCAGGCGAGCGCGAGGAGCAGCAGGCTCCCCATCGCAACCCAGCGCGCTCTCCCCCCAGGGTGCCTGGATCCCAGCACCGGCACGCTCACATCTCCTCGATCAACCATCGGCCGAGCCCATCGCGCCGGAAGTAGACGAAGTAGAGCATGGTCCGTCCGTTCTCCCCGCGGGTCAGCACGATCTCCGCGAGCTGGGCGAACTGTAAGGCTAGCTGAGCATCGCCCAGACTGGTGGCGACCGCGGGGAGATTGGAGCCGAAGGCTTGAAAGAGTCGTTCGAAACGCGGCTGAGCTGTTGACACGATGTAGCCGAGCGCCGCTGAGATGTCACCCGCCTGCAGTCTCGCCTTGAACGTCGCCCACAGCGCTTGGAAGCGGGCCTCCGCTGCTCCGGCGTCCTCCACATTGACCACGGCGCTGGCCGTGTAGGTCTGTCCCTGTTCGTCGGTAGCCCGGAGCCGAGGGAACCGTAGGCCCGGGCTCGTGTAAAGAGTGCGCACGTTGGTGAACGTGGTCACCGGGGGCCCAAAGATCCCACTGCCTGCTACGTCCAGCTCGAACTGCACCAGCGCGCGCCCGGACTGATTAATGGCTTCCCATCGGACCTCAAGGGGGCCGACTCCATCAGTCGGCACGCCGCGCAGCACGAGCGGCGGGGCGGGGCCGCCCACGACGTTCAGATTGATCCGTGAAGAAGCCTGGACGCCACTGGCAGTTCTCGCAGTGGCTTCGATGACCTGGCTGCCGGCGGACAGATTGACCTCGGCGACCCAACCCGTGCCCGCCACTAACGCCGCTACGCCATTTACGCTGACCGCCAAGTCGGGCGCGAGGCCCGGCGCCGAGAGGGTACCTCGAACCACTACTATACCCGCCGGCACCGTCGCCCCTGCGGCCGGGTCGGTGATGGTCACTGCGAGGGCTTGACCCACAGTCCACGTCCGGCTGGCGGGGGTTGGGTCCTCGTTGCCGGCAAGGTCGAGGGTTTTGACCTCGAAGGTGTGCGCGCCCGGGATAAGGCCGCTCACCGTGGCTTGGGTCGCCGCGCTGAAGGCTGAGTAGGCGCCGCCGTCCAGTCGCCAGGCAAACCGTAGCGCATTGACGGGCGCCAGGTTGTCAGTCCCCGTGAAACCGAATGTCGCCGTCGTCTCGCTCACGGTGCCACTGGGCCCCGAGGTGATCGTTGTGTCCGGCGGCGTATTGTCCACGAGCAAGGTCTGGGTCGCCGTGGCCTCGTTGCCGGCCCGGTCCTCGGCCACCACCCCCAGGGTGTGGGTCCCGTCGCCTCGGCTGCTGGTATCGAGCGAAGCGGTCGTCTGGAAGGGCTGCCCTGCCGCTGGCGCAGGATTGGTCACCGTGGCAAAAACGACGCCATCGAGCGTGAACCGCAAGGCCCGCACTCCGCTCCCGGCATCGGTCCCGCGTCCCATCACCGACACCGTCCCGCGCACCCAGGTATTCGGCGCCGGCTGCAAGATTGCGACGGCCGGCGATTGGCCATCGTGGAGCACCCGGGCCTCCGCGGGGGGCGAGGTGAGCCCGTCGCCCGCGTGCCCCGTGGCGAACACTTCAAGGCGGTTGTCGGCATTTTCGGCCAGTGCCACCACCACGCTGAAATGTCCCGCTGTGTCGGCGAGCGCAGTCGCTCCGGTGGGGTCGTCGTTGACGAACGCGGCGACGCGGGCCTGCGGCACGGTCATGCCGGTAACGGTCAGCGAGACGTTCCTCGTGACGTCTGGGAGACCGTTCAGGGTCGGGGCCGGGGGCGCCCGGAACCGCAGCACGCGGGATCCGTCCGCCACGTAGAGATGGCCCGCGGCGTCGAAGGCGAGACCCTGAGGGCCGGTGAGCCCCGCGGCATAGCTCGTGAGCCGGCCGCTGAGGTCCAGCTTGCCCACGGCCCGCTTGATCCGATCTTCCGCCACGGTCAGTTCCTTCGTGGTGAGGAAGAGCGCGCTCAGCATGTCCGTCGCCAGCCCCTGCGGCTTCTTGAGCTGATTCGCCGGCCCCAACACGGCGGGCGGGCCGGGCGTACCATCGGACACGATGGCGAGCTGGAAGATCACGCCATCCCCGTGCGCGTCACTCTGCAGGCCGCGCGTGGCAAGAAAGAGCGCCGCCCCGTGGACGGCCACCCCTTGCAGGTTCTTGAAGCCCCCGGCGAATTGACGGGTCAGCCCGCTGGTGGGTGAGCGGGCGAGCACGACCTCGGGCTCGGCCGACTCATCATCCGGCTCCGGGTCGGTTCCGCGGGTCAGCCGCCGGGCCGAGACGTAGATCGTGCCGTCTGGGCCCACGGCCGGCCAGCGCGGCTGCTTGACCTCGGTGATCAAGGCCGTCCGCGTGCCCGTCGCCTCAACCCGTACCACCCGCCCGGCCCGCTCCTCGGCGATGAGCAACTGGCGGTTCCGATCGAGCGCCAGCCCCATCGGCCGTTCGAGACCCGTCGCGACCACGACCCGGGCGCCCGTCGGATCGATCCGCGTCACGGTCCCGGTGCCGCGGTCCGCCACGTACACCGCTCCGGTGATCGCATCCGCCGCGATCCCGCGCAAGTCCGTGAACCCGTCCGCCCACAGCTCGGCCTGGTCCAGTCCGGTGACGTCGCTGGCGGGCGCCCTGGCGGGATCGGGCGCTCCCGCCAGCAGGACGACCAGCAGGAGCCCGAGCCGCATCCCGCGGTTGACCCACGTCCGCTTCTTCACCGAGACCTCATCGATTCCTCATCTCCGTTTCGCGCGCGAGGGCTCGCCTCCTCGCCATGGGCCCTCGCTGGACTGTCGGCAGACAAAGTTGCGGAGCGTAGATAACATAAAGCCCGTTCTCAGTCATGGCCCGTCGAGCCCGAGGTGGGTCGCCGGATCGCGAGTTTCTTCATCCACGGGTAGATCTCCCAGAATCTCGGGTTCCTCGCGCGAGACGCCACGCCGACCAGGAGCTCGGCGTCTTCGCTGCGGCCCGTGGGTCCGGTCAGGCGTCCCCCTCACGCGGAACAATTCCATAGACCCAACTCTACGTTCGGGGCCGCGAGCCCCGCAAGAGTGTCAGGAACGATACGGTGAAAAGCAGGAACGCCGACGCCCACTGAGGTCCGGAGCCGATGAGGGCCTTTGTGTTTCCTTCTCCTGAGAAACTGCGCCCTCGATCAGCTTGCCGGTTTCGGGATTAACGAGTGAGAAGCCGAGATTGGCGGCGCGCTGGAGCCTGGGGAACATAGTGCCTGTGAAATCGGTGAGCCCTTCTGCGCCCAGCGCGGCTCCCGCCTGTTCCATCGGCGGGAGTGCTCCTGGGTGCGCCGCATTCCCGAGGTCGAGCGTGTCGAGCTCAAGCACGTCGGGGACGCGCGCGACCAAGCGCGATTGTTTACTTCATACAAAGGACCGCGCTAGCCTTCGGCAGAAGAAGCGCGAAGGAGGCCATTCATGACCCCCGACCCAATTGCTACGCTTTTAGCCGAGTTCACTCCTTACCGGATGCTGATCAGCGCCATTCAGGGCGCGACCATCACCGGCCCTAGCGAGGGTCGTCATGTGGCTATTTAAAGTTGAGCCACGCAAGGAATGGGCATATTGGCTGATTGGGTTCCTGTTCGTGTTTTCACTAATTGTCACTCTCGGGCAAGTATCCAACCCGCCAAGACATGAGGAGCGCCCGAAGCTCGTTCTTGGCATAGACGATATTGTCATGGTGGATGCTCCCAAGAAACCCGAAGGAACTCCCGTCGGTGTCGCCCTGTTAGTCGCCAATGTCAGGAATCACGGGGAAGCGGCCAGCACGGCAGAGATATTTAAGCTCACCGTTCGCACGTCAAACGGCAACACTTTCATAGGGAACAGGGAGACTATTCCGGAAAGAATTGGCCTTCCGTTCCCTAACGGACAGACCATGTGGGTAAGCGGGGAGGATTCGCTAGATCGAAAGGCGACCACGGTGATCCAGCGCGGCGCTCATCTGCGCGGTAGGCTGCTGTACTGGTTCGAGAGTCTTCTTGTGAAGGATCTCCGTGAGACGGGGGTCGTGTCCCGATTGGTGTGGAAAAGAGAAATGGCGCATTCTTCCGGAAGGTTGACCACCCCTTACGGGCCGTCTTGCAGGACGGCCTCCGGAGGAACACGCCATGGGAGAGCATACCAGCACGCAGCCAGTCGCGGGTGAGCAGGGCCGCAGCACCCTGGGGGAGTTGATCCACGTCGCGGTGCGCCGCGCGATCGAGGCCGCGGTGGAGGCGGAGTTGGCGGCCACGCTCGGCGCGGGCCGCTACGAGCGCCGCGACAGCCGGCACGGCTACCGCAATGGGACGAAGACGCGGACGCTGAGCGGGCCAACCGGGGCGATGGCGCTCTCGCTGCCGCGGGCCACCGTGGAGACGAGCGCTGGCCGACAGGAGTGGCGGTCGATGTTGGTGCCCCGCTACCAGCGACGACTCGCGGAGGTCAACACGGCCGTGTTGGCCACGTATCTGGCCGGAGGCAACACCCGGCGGATCCGGGGTGCCCTGGCGCCGCTGCTCCACGGGGCGCCGTTGTCGCGCAGCGCCGTCTCGCGGATCGTGGCCACGCTCAAGAGCAGCCTGGAGGCGTGGCAGAGACGGCCCTTGGACGACCTCGAGGTCGTCTACGCCTACCTCGACGCCCTCGCGCTGCGGGTGCGCAGCGGGGGCCAGGTGGTGCGCGTCCCGGTCTTGGCTGTCGTGGGCGTGCTCGCCGACGGCCAGAAGGTGCTGGTGGAGTTGGACCTGTGTGGGGGCGAGTCGTATGAGGCGTGGAAGGGGTGCCTCGACGGCCTCGTCGGGCGGGGGCTGAAAGCCCCGCTGCTCTGCATCATCGACGGCCACGCCGGCTTGCGGCGCGCCATCGGCGAGGTCTGGGCGCGGGCGGCGGTGCGGCGCTGCTGCGTCCACAAGCTGCGGAACCTGGAGCGCAAGGCTCCCAAGCATGTCTTGGACGAGCTCCGCGCGGACTTCCACCGGATCGTCTACGCGACGAGCGCCGAGACCGCCCGGATGGCATGGACCGCCTTCGAGCGAGCATGGGGGAAGCGGTGTCCCGGCGTGGTCAAGAGCCTCCAGGAAGGGGGCACAGAGCTGCTGACGTTCTTCAGCTTTCCGAAGGCCCAGTGGAAAACGCTCCGCACCACCAACAGCATCGAACGGTTGAACGAGGAGTTCCGCCGGCGCGTGAAGACGCAGGGCGCGCTGCCCACCGAGGACAGTGCGCTCATGCTCCTCTTCGGCCTCGTCGCCACCGGACAGATCAGGTTGCGCAAGCTCGACGGCTACACGCAACTCGCGGCGGTGATCCGGCAGCGGATGCGGCCCGCCGCGTGAACATGGACCCGTGTGAGGGGATATCCAGGTATGGCCGGCGCGCTCAACGTGGCTCTGGAGCCAAATGCGGGGCCGCCTCTTCACGTCGTGCTACCCTCGATCCCGCTCAGGAGCCGGAAGGACGCCGTTCCACATTTTCCACATCAAGCGGGACACCACCGAGACGGGTACCGTCTTTACTCTTTCAATAACCGACAACTGGGAGCATGAGAGCACATTCGCATACACCGTCCCAGCCGATGGGCTCATCGCCCCCATTGAAGTCCGGGACTATCCAGGCATGAGGACACAAGCAGAACTCAGCGTGACTCCGATACCGACCAGAAAGTGAATACTGCTACTTCGGATCTACGAGCTTTCGGTAGGGCATCCCGTCAGCAGGAGCCTAGGTAACATAGCGCCTGATCTCGGTCATGGCCCCCCGAGGCCCAGGCTCTTGCCTTGGCACAGAGGACCTCGACTTCACGCAGCGGCTCAAACGTCGAGACGGGAGCGTTCTCCTCCGCGAGCCATTGCGTACCTCCGGTCGTCGCTTCCTCGCCCGGAGACCGTGGGGCCCCTTCTTTTTCATCGTCTGGCCGCTCGCGCTGCACACGCTCGGCTTCGACACCCAGCGTTACTCCGAACGCTGGCGCGATGCCGGTGAGCGCACGCCCGGCATGCCCTGGCCAGACGGGTCTACCAGGGGTGGATCAACCGGTCGACCGACACCGCGCCCGCCCCTCCCACAAGGACGGCCAGCGCCATCCCGATCAGCGCCAAGTTCATCTCGAAGCCGTGCCCCTTGCCGGGCTCGAGCGACCAGTTGAGGAAGAAGCCGTGGCGCCAGTGCACAGTGGCGATCGCCACCAGCATGACGATGATGAGCCCCACGGCGGCGGGCCGGACAAGCACACCCACGATCATGGCCAGCCCGCCGCAGTACTCGGTCAAGGCGGCGAGCACCGTGAGCGGCGCCGGGACACCGAGGGATTGCCTGAAATAGGTGATGACTCCGCGCAGCCCCGGCCCGCCGAACCAGCCGAACACCTTCTGCGCGCCGTGAGCGAAGAAGATGATTCCCAGAACTACTCGCACGATGAGAAGGGACTGCGAGGCGAAGGTCCCGAAGAGCATGTCCATGGCTCTCTCCTCCACTTGTTAGGCAATCGATGCTGCACCCCAGTGGCTGGACGGTAGGGCGCGAACCGGGTGCGTGTCAAGGGCGCTTGCGGAGCCTCGCGCACGACAGGAGGTTGAGCCATGTCGGAGGCCAGTGCACGGTCTCTCCGGGCGGGAGAAGATCAACGGGGGCGGCAGGACTTTCAGCAACTTGCCCTCGCCCAGAAGCCCCGGCGCTGTAAGTCCAGAAAGTTGCGCGCCGCGAACCCAAGACCGGGACTGGTCAAGGACGGCCCCCAGCAAGACGAAGCCGAGCGTGTTCTCAGCGGTCGGCACCCCGTAAGGGCTGAGCGAACGAGAGGGAGTGGCCGTCGGGGTCGGTCAGATGAAAGTAGCGTTCGCCCCACGACGCGTTCCGAGGGGGCGCCTCCGGCGTGAACCCCTGAGCCAGGACGTGCGCGTACATAGCGTCAACGTCGTCGACGTAAAAAATGACGCGCACCCGATCCGACGAAGGCGTCCGATCCTCGGCCCTCGCGAGGTTGAGGTATCCCTTGCCGACATGGAACGATGTGAAGGCGCCCGTTTCGCCCCCGTAGGCCATCGAAAATCCAAGTGCCTCATAGAACCGGACAGCTCGCGCCATGTCGCTCGTGGCAAGCGTGACAGCGCTGATCGAGCGGATCTCTGGCATTCCGCCCTCCGTCAATGTGGATCAGCGGCCACCGGAGCGATGGGCCGGTCGATCGTCATCCGGTGAGAGGACCCCGCAAGGCGGATCAAAGGGGACGGGTTGCCCCGACGGCGGCAGCGATGAATCTTGGCGCTTGTTCCTGGACCCGCACGATATCCGGCAGAAAGCGGATGTCCGCGAATCCGGCGGCTTCCATGGCCCCTTTCCACTGCCCGGGCGTGAGGAATCCGCCGCTTGGACGATAGAGCGGATGGAGCCGCGGGGATCGGAACGTCTCTGTCAGGTTGAAGACGAACTCCGACTCGATCGGCTGCCGCGCCTGAGAGCGCACGCACTCGGACAGGATAAGGCAGCCGCCCGGCTCGAGAGCGCCCAGCACCTCGCCAAGCGTGAAATCCAGGTCGTGGGCCACGTGAAGCGTGTTGACGGCATAGACGACCGACACGCTCCCGGGCGCCACCCCCTGCTCCCCGAACGGGCGGTTCATGTCGAGGGACGCGAACGTCACGCGAGACAGCCCCGGGTGCCGCGTCCGCAGCGCCTGTTCTCCACGGCGCAGGAACGCGGGCACCAGCTCCGTGAAGCGGTATTCCGCGATCGCGCCGAGCCGGTCGGCCGCCTCCAGCCGCTCCAGCAGCGCCAAGGCGCCACTGCCGAGCCCCCCGCCCACCTCGAGCACCACTCCGCCGGACCGGGGCAGCCACTGCTCGACCGCGAGCGCTCCCACGCGGTTGTTGACGACATAGAGACCATTGTCGTTGGAGAAGTAGTCGATCCAGAGCCTGAGCCGCCGGGGGGAGAAGAGCACCTCTTCGCCGGTGACCTTGCCGCGCAAGAACGCCGGGTAGTCCCGCGCGACGGTCTCCGCAAGGGTGTAAGCGGGCATCCACGAGGGATCGAGTCGTTTCTGCTCCTCGCTCACAGGGGCGGGGTCGAGCGTCGGGAATGGGCCGAGCGAACGGTACCGGAACGCGGCGCCGGCCGACAGCTCCTCGAGCAGCCCCCGGGCGGCCAGAAGCCGAAGCATCCAGTCGAGCGGCACGAGCGCCTGTGAGCCAGCGAACCCGGCGCGCGTCGCGATCTCCGCCGGGGTGCCCGGCTCCCGCATCGTTTGCTCGAGCCCCGTCTCGCTGACCACCCGCAGCACGAGCCGATGGATGAACTCGTCGTAGAGAAGATGCAGGCGGACGAACGAGGCGTCGAAGAGGGTCAGGAGCTCGGGGGGGAGCAGTCCTCGCAGCAATGCCGCTGCCGCGGGAGCTTCCGCTCGCCCGATCTCGCTGGTCGTGTCC
>DASYVT010000175.1 GCA_035936835.1 Candidatus Methylomirabilota bacterium
CAGCTATCTCCCGTTGACCCACCTCCACCGCTTCGTCGCTGAGGGGAAGATCGGCGCCGTGGCCCCCCGGTTCCAGATGATCCAGTCCGAGTACAGCCAACGCAAGACACTGACCGTTGACGCGCCGGAGATCCTGCAGCAGATGCGGGCGGACCGCGTGGATGTGGCGGTCCTCACCGCGGTCTGACCCGTCTGCCACCAGACCGTGAGTCTGGCCGCCCGGTATCTGGAAGAGAACGGAATCCCGACCGTCCTGTTCGGCTGCGCGCGCGATATCGTCGAGCATTGCGGAGTCCCGCGCTTCGTCTTCAGCGACTTTCCGCTGGGCAACCCCACCGGCAAGCCGTTCGACCTCGACATGCAGCGCGAGGTCCTGTCCCTGGGGCTCGACCTCCTCGTCAATGCGACTGCCGCCGGCACCACGGTGGTCACGCCCTACGAGTGGAGCGCGGACCACTCCTGGAAGGACAAGGTCCTCACCAAGGCGCAGCCGTTCCTCGACCCCGAGGCCACGCGGAAGTGGCTGGAGCGCAAGGAGACGTATCGCGCCCTGAAGGCGACGGGGAAGATCTAGCGGATGCCGCGCAGCGGGACGGAGTTGGTGGACGGCGGAATGACCGACCGGATGTGGAACCGCATTACACGGGCGTTGATCGACACGGGCCGGCCACCGCACTACGCGGAGCTTGCTCGCTCGCTCGGTGTGAGTCCCGCCGAGAGCCGGACGGCCCTTCACGCCGTCCTGCAAGCGTACCCGATCGGATGGCTGCATCCCGAGACGGACTACATCGCCTCGTTCCCGCCCCTGAATGGCCTGCCCACCCAGTACCGGGTGACGGTGCGCGGGGAGCAGAAGTGGTTCGCCCAGTGCGGGTTCGAGGCGACGTCGGTGACCTGGCTCTTTCCGGGAGAACGCGTGCGGATCGACGCCGCCTGTCTCGACTGCGGCGACCCGCTGACCGTCGAGATGCTCGACGGCCGCCTCACGTGGATCGATCCCCCGACCGTCGTCGGTCACCTGAACTACGGGAGTTGGCCCGTCACGGGGCCGCCCGCCATTTTTGTGAACGGGCATGAACCTCTTCTGGTCGGAAGAGCATGCCCGGCGCTGGGAGCAATTCCGCCCCGAGTCCGAAGAGGGGTTCATCTCCCTGCCGGAGCTGGCGGGCCTCTTTGGCACCGAGTCGCGGCAGCACATGCTGGATGCCGACTACCTGTCGCGCTGGTACCCGATGCGCGCGGCTGAACGCCGCGAGTACCTCGCGCGGATTGGCAAGGCGTCGCCCTTCTGGCTCGGCACGCCGGCCCCGAGCGACAAGTAGCGGGGTCAGGTCTTGCATTACGACATTCGCGAGCACGCCGAGCTGTGATACCCACTCAGATGTCGTAATGCAAGACCTGACCCCTACAAGGAGGAAGCGCATGCGCCTGCTGATCGCGATCGTATCGCTCGCCGTTGTGGCCTTTTCCGGCCCGGCCCAGGAGGCGGCCGCCCAGGCCCCTGTCAAGATCGGCTTCCTCGCGCCGCTGTCCGGCGCCATCGCCCAGGCCGGCAAGGACATGTACAGCGGCTGCGAGTTGTACTGGGAGGAGAGCGGCTGGCAGCTCGCCGGCCGCAAGCTCGAGGTCATCCTGGAGGACAATGAGGGCGTGCCGGCCACCACGCTGGCCAAGGCGCGGAAGCTGGTCGAGTCCGATCGGGTCAACATGCTGGCGGGCGTCATCCTGTCCAATGTCGCCTACGCGCTCGTGCCGTACATCGAGTCCCAGGGCATCCCGACCATCTACCCGATCAACTCCGCCGACGACCTGACCCAGCGCAAGCGCCCCAAGTGGCTGATCCGCACCGGCTTCTCGGCCGGCGGCAACATGCATCCCTTCGGCGAGTACGCGGCGAAGGTGCTCGGCTACAAGAAGATCGCCATCGTGTCGCTCGACTACGCCTTCGGCTGGGAGATCGCCGGCGGCTTCCAGAAGACCTTCGAGGACAACGGCGGGCAGATCATCCAGAAGCTCTGGGTCCCGCTCAACGTGCAGGACTACGCGCCCTACATCGGCCAGATCCGGAAGGACGCCGACGCCGTGTTCGTGCTCGCCCTCGGGCGCTGGACGCTTCTCTTCGCCCAGCAGTGGGCGGCGAGCGGGCTCAAGGACAAGGTCCCGCTCATCGCGGGCGGGACCTATACCGACGAGCACGTCCTGCCCCAGCTCGGCGACGAATCGGTCGGCGTGATCAGCGCGCACCACTACTCGGCCGCGCTCGATACGCCGGCGAACCGGCGGTTCCGCGCGGCGTTCGAGAAGAAGTACAACCGCCTGCCCTCGTTCTACTCGGAGAACTGCTACACCGGCGCCCGCGTCGTGGCCGAGGCGGCCAAGGCCGTGGGCGGCCGCGTCGAGGACCGCGCCGCCTTCATGGCCGCGCTCCGCGCCGTCGAGATCACCGATGCCCCGCGCGGCCCGGTCAAGATGGATCCCTACGGGAACCCCACGCAGAACATCTACATCCGGAAGGTCGAGCGGGTGAACGGCAAGCTCCAGAACACCGTGATCTACACGTACCCGGCCGTCAGCCAGTTCTGGAAGTACAACCCCGAGGAGTTTCTGAAGCAGCCGGTGTATTCGCGCGAGTTTCCGCCCTGCCGCTACTGCTGAGCGCCGCGTGAGGGACTGACAAGTAGCGGGGTCAGGTCTTACATTCCTACATCGCGGCCACCCGAGCTGTGGTATCCACTCGGATGTCGTAATTCAAGACCTGACCCCCTGTAGCGACTCAGTCCAGAATGAACGTCACCTCCACCGTGGTCCGGTACTCGGTGACCTTCCCCTTCTCGACGTGGGCTTTCTGCTCGATAACGTGAATGCCGGTCACGCCTCGCAGGGTCTTGTTGGCCCGCTTCACGGCCTCGTCCGCCGCGGCCTGCCAGCTCCTCGGAGACGATCCAATGATCTTGGTCACGCGTGCCACTGCCATAGCTTGCCCTCCCATCGGCCGCGCTCCAGAGAGCGGGCCGACCGCCGAACGGTGACAGCCTAGAAAGTGTGCCGGAGTCTAGGCGGGATGGTGACGGGTGTCAAGGCAGGTGCGGTCCAGGCACGTGCGGTCCAGACGCACCGCGGGCGCGCTTCACGGGCTCGGCCTGAGCCCGAGCACGCTGAACGTGGGGACGGCCTTGAGAAATCCTTTGAGGGCCAGCGCGCCCACCTCCTCGCACTCGATGAGGTCCTCGAGGGCTCCCGCGACGCGCGACGTGACGAGGACCTGCCCGCCCTTGGCCTCGCCGCAGAGCCGCGCGGCCAGGTTGGTGACCGTGCCGATAGCGCCGTAGTCCCAGCGCCCCTCGAAGCCGATGGCGCCGATCGTGGCGTATCCCTGGGCGATCCCGACGCCCAAGGCCAGGTCGTAGCCCCGCTTGCGCCATCCCATGCTCAGATCGCTGACACGCTCGCGCATGGCGACGGCCATGCGGAGCGCGCGCTCGGCCGGGTTCGGCACCGGCACCGGGTCGTTGAAGAAGATCATCATGCCGTCGCCGGTGAAGCGCTCGAGCGTGCCCTCGTGCTCGAGGATCAGCTTGCCCATCTCGGCGTGGTAGTCGCGCAGGACCGCCATCACCTCCTCGGGCTCGGCGGTCTCGGCGAAGGCCGTGAACCCCCGGAGATCGAGAAAGACGACGATCACCTCTCTGCGGTGGGTCTTGAGAGGGTCGTCGGCCCCCCCGGCGACGATCAGCTCGGCAAGCTGGGGCGAGAAGAAGCGCTTGAGCCGGCCGAGGCGCTCGAGCTGGCTTACCTGCTCCTGCACCCGCTGCTCGAGCGTCCGGTTGAAGGCGGCGAGCTCGCCCGTCTGGGTCTCGAGCCGCGCCGCCTGCTCCTGGACCGTGTCGTGAAGCGCCTTGATCCGGAGCATGGATTTGACGCGCGCCACGAGCGCGGCCTGGTCCACGGGCTTGGTCAGGTACTCGTCGGCCCCGGCCTCGAGCCCGCTCACCACGTCGCGCGAATCGGCCCGCGCGGTGACCATGATGAGCGGCATGAAGGGCAGCGACGGATCTCCCTTGAGCCGGCGGCAGACCTCGAGCCCGTCGAGACCCGGCATCATGACGTCGAGGAGGATGAGGTCCGGGTGCTTCTCGCGCGCCAGGCTGAGCGCGGCCTCGCCGTCGGTGGCCGTCAGGATCTCATAGCCGTGGGCGGTAAGGCGCGCCTGGAGGATGTCGAGATTCATCGCGTTGTCGTCCGCGATGAGGACGAGCGGCGGCGTCCTCACGGCAGGTACTCGCGGATCTTGGCCAGGAGCGCCCGCGGGCTGAAGGGCTTGGTAACGTAGGCGTCGCAGCCGGCCTCCCGTGCCTTGACGTCGTCGCCGCTGAGCGCGTAGGAGGTCACGGCGATGATCGGGATCTGGCGAAGCGCCGGGTTGGCCTTGATCCGGCGCGTGGCCTCGTAGCCGTCGAGGCCGGGGAGCTGGATGTCCATGAGGATGAGGTCGGGCCGGTGGGTCTCGGCCATGGCCACGCCCTCCTCCCCCGTCACGGCCTCGATCACCTCGTAGCCGGCGGGCGTGAGCAGGTCCCGGACGATCCGCCGGTTGTCCTCGTGGTCTTCGATCACGAGAATGCGCCGGCTCACGGTACTTCCGCCATCCGCTCGACTCGCACCGGAACGGTGAAGGAGAAGGTCGAGCCCTTCCCCGACGCGGACTCCACGCTGATCCGGCCGCCATGGAGCTCGATGATGCGCTTGGCGATGGAGAGCCCGAGGCCGGTGCCGCCCTTCTTGCGGGTGTTCGAGGTGTCGGCCTGCTGAAATTCCTCGAAGATCCGCTGCTGGTCTTCCGGCGCGATGCCCGGCCCCGTGTCCGAGACCGAGACCACGAAGGCGCCGTCCAAGACCCGGGCCGCCACGCGGACCTCGCCCGCGTCGGTGAACTTGACGGCGTTCCCGACCAGGTTCAGGAGCACCTGGCTGAGCCGTCGGTCGTCTCCGTGCCCGACGGGAAGGTCGGGCGCGAGGGTCACCGTGAGCGCGAGCTTCTTCTCCGCTGCAAGCGGCTCCAGGGCTGTCACCACCGTCTGCACGACCTCCTTCAGCGAGTAGTCGCCGAGCGAGAGGGTGAGCTGCCCGGCCTCGATCTTGCTGAGGTCGAGGACGTCGTTGATGAGAGCGAGCAGGTGCCGCCCGCTCCGGTCGATCCGCTCCATGGTCTCCCGCCC
>DASYVT010000176.1 GCA_035936835.1 Candidatus Methylomirabilota bacterium
GAGACGGACACGCGGAAGAACGTCAAGCGCCTGATCGCCCTGGTCGAGCCTGGCATCATCTTGGTCATGGGGCTCGTCGTGGGCTTCATCGTCGTGGCCATGCTCATGGCCATCGTCTCGATCACCGACATCCCGATCTAGCGCGCGGGCGTTGCGGGCGCCTGTCGTGTGTCGCGGTGGAATTGCGGCGTAACTTCGCCGCCGAATGCTAGAGGTAGTATCGCTGCGGCCCACCCACCCCAAGCCCTAGCGGTCGCACGTCGCGTTTCTCCTTACTCGATTGCGAGAATTCCGAAGTAAGCTAAACAGACATTTGTAACCTTAGTATCCTCGCCAACAGGAGGCTCATCACGCACCCGCCACACGGCTGTCCGCGGCCGTCCCGCGATATCCTAGCGAGTCTTGCGGACTGTGAGAGAATCAGTGTTCGAGCGCATCAAGCGAGCCATGATCGCCATGCGACTACGGCTGCCTGCGCGGATCGGGCGGTCTATCTGCGATTTTGGCGCGATGGCTCATGACGGTCCAACAATATCCATGCACGGTAATCATCGCGTCACCATGAGGCGCCTCGCCGGCACAGGGCAATCCCTGAGGTCGAGCCTCCGGGCAATCGGCAGTTCGCGCGGCTTTTCCCTGATCGAGCTGCTCGTGGTGATCATCATCCTGGGCCTGCTGGCCGGCCTCGTGGGCCCGCGCCTCTTTTCCCGCGTGGGCCAGTCCAAGCAGGCCGCCGCCCGCGCGCAGATCGAGCTCTTCAGCGCCGCGCTGGACCAGTACCGACTCGACGTCGGATCATATCCGCCCGCAGGTGCCGGCCTCGAGGCGCTCGTGAGCAACCAGAACGTCCCCAACTGGAACGGTCCTTACCTCAAGAAGAACGTGGTCCCGGTGGACCCCTGGGGCAAGCCCTACCTGTACAAGTGCTGCCCGGGCGATCACGGCGACTTCGACATCTGGAGCCTCGGGGCCGACGGCGCCCCGGGCGGCGACGGGGAAAACGCCGACGTAACCTTGTGGTCGGTGAAATGAAGCGCGGCTTCACCCTCATCGAACTGGCCGTGACGCTTTTCGTCCTGGCTCTCGGGGTCGCCGTGGCCGCCCCTTCGCTTGCGCGCGGCGTGGACACGGTGAGGGCGAGGGCGGAGACGGCGGGGATCGCGACCTTCCTCCGAGCCGCGCGCGAGCAGGCCATCACGCACAACCGCCCCTACGAGGTGCGGGTGAAGACGGAGGAAGGCATCATCGAGTTGCGCACCGGCGAGACAGTGCTGGCGAGCCGACGCCTCGCGCTCGGGGTCCGGGTGATTGCCGACCCGCCGACGAGTCGCACCGTCACCTTCCTGCCCCAGGGTCTCTCGAGCGGCGCCCGGCTCCGCGTGGAGGGGCCTGGGCGCAGGGCGTACCTCGTCACCGTGGATGCGCTGACCGGGCGGGTCGCCACCCGGAGAATCGATACATGAGCCGCCGCGCGGACGCGGGCTTCACGCTCCTCGAGGTGCTGGTGGCCGTGGTCATCTTGAGCGTCACGGTGGTCACGTTGGTCCAGCTCGCCTCGCAGGGGCTCAGGCTGTTGAAACTCTCGAGCGACTACCAGGAGGCCGTGCTCCTGGCCGACCGCGTGACCCGGGCCGGCGATGCGTCCATCGAAGGTGTCGAGACCGGGCAGGAAGGCCGGTTCAACTGGGAGCGCCGGACCAGGGTCGTGGCGGTGCCGGATGACCTGGCGCCGGTTGGGAGCGCGTCCCCTCGCCTCCTCGCTCTCTCAGTGGCCGTGCGCTGGGGCACCGGGCGGACCCTGGAAGTGGCGACGCTGCGCCTGGCACCCGCCACCGTGACGACGCGATGACGCCCTCACGGCAGCGGGGCTTCACCCTGGTGGAGGTGGTCATCGCGCTCACCATAGTGGCCACGCTGCTCGTCGTCATGTTCGGAAGCCTGCGGGTAGGGCTGGCGGCCTGGCAGCGCGGGGACGAGCGCGCCGAGGTCCTCGAGCGCGCGCGGAGCATCACCCAGATCGTCACGCGTACATTGGGAGCCGCGCATCCGTATATGACCGCGCCGCAGGGACGGGAGGCGCCCCGCCTCCTCTTCGAGGGAGCGCCGGATCGAGTGGCCTTCGTCACCGCGGTGCCGCCCTTCCCGACGGCCGCGCCCATTGCCTTCACCGCTGTGACGCTGTCCCAAGATGCCGGGCCGGTGCCGGGGCTTGCCGTGCGTCAGAAGCCGCTGCCGAACGAGGAGCCTTTTGACCGCGGCCTCCAGCCCGCCCTCGTGGACGGGACCGTCAGCGATGTCCGTTTCCGCTATCTGAGAGAATCGGACCGCGTGTGGACAGAACGCTGGGACGCCGCTCAGGAGAAGGCGCTCCCCCTGGCGGTCGAGATAACGCTCACCATCGTCCAGGCGGGGCGGAGCGCCCCGCAGCCGCCGCTCATCGTCTCGCTCCCCGTGAGGACTCCGTGAAGAACGAGCGCGGCTTCGCCCTCCTGGCGGTGATGTTGGTGATGACGCTCCTCGCCATCGTCGTCACCGAGCTCGCCATGTCCATGCGCCTCGAAGCGTCCATGGTCCGCTCCTTCAAGGACGTGACGCTCGCCACCCACCTGGCCGAGGCGGCCGTCCAGCAGGCGATGAGGGAGATCCTGGGGCCGGGCACCATCCAGGGTCTCGACGAGGACGGGACATTGTCATTCTTCCGGATCGTGGGCACCTCCGTCCTGCTGGTCAAGCAGAGCAGGCTGCCGCGCCGGCGCGTGGCGCTGGGGGCCGGCGAGTTCTCCTACCGGATCTCGGACGAGGAGGCGCGGCTGAACCTCAACGCGGCACCTCCAGATCGCGTGGACCGGCTGCTCACCGCCCTCGGCCTCGACAAGCAGGCGCGCGACATCATCAACGACTCGCTGCAGGACTGGAAGGACGCCGACGACCTCTCCCGCATCAACGGCGCCGAGAGCGAGGACTTCTACCTCAAGCTCCCGGTCCCGTACAGGGCGAGGAACGGCGCGCTCCAGGACACGGCCGAGCTGCTCCAGATCCGCGGCATCACGCGAGAGATCTACCGAGGGGAGAAGGGCCACCCCGGCCTCGCCGACCTCGTCACCGTGGTGGGTCGCAACACCGTCAACATGAACACGGCGCCCGGCCCTGTGCTAAAGGCGCTCGGCCTGTCGGACGCCGAGGTCATCGAGATCACCCAGACGCGCACCACGACGCCGTACACGAGCGTGCCCGAGCGCTTCGGGGGGAAGGGGGTCGGCGTCGGCAGCGCGACCTTCCGCATCGAGGCGGAGGGGCTGATCGCGGGCGAGCCGCGGGCGCGCATCGTCGCCATCGTCCAGCGCCGGAGCGGCCCGCCGACGGGCGCCGCGACGCCGCCCCTCGGCGTGACGACGCTCTCCTGGCGCCTGGCTGAGCCATGAAAGCGCGCGCCGGGCTCTTCGTGGACGAGAACAGGCTTGCGCTGGCCGTCCTGTCCGGCCGCGGGACGGTGGAGTGCGTCGCGTTCGACGCGGGCGAGAACCTCGGGCCGCTCGTCGCGGGCGAGCTCGACAGCCGCGGCTACAAGCGGCGCCGGCTGCGCGTGGGCCTCGACCGCGGCCTCGCCGTTGTCAAGGTGCTCGAGCTGCCGCGCGCGGAGGGCAGCAACCTCGGCGAGATGGTTCGCTTCGAGTTGGACCGGCATGTCCCCTTTCCGGCCGAGGACGTCGCCTGGGACTGGCGCCTCAATCCCGGCAGGGCCGACGGCCCGATCCGCGTGCTGGTCGGGGCCTGCGAGCGGCGCCGGGTGGACCAGGCGCTCGGCCTCGTGCGAGAGGCCCGGCGTCGGCCCGCGACGCTCTCGGTGGCCTGCCACGATCTCTGCGGGCTGCTCCCGCGCAAGATCGAGGCCAAGCGCGCCGTCTGGGCGCATCGCCACGACGGCCGTACCGACCTCGTCTTCCTCAGTCGCGGCGTCGTACGCCTGAGCCGGACGGTGCCCGCCGAGACGCCCCACGAGCTCGTGCGCGAGATCCAGCGAAGCCTGGCGCTGCTCCAGTGGCGCGACTGCGAGGCGCTGTGGATCTCGGGCGACGAGACCGAGCGCTTCCTGTCCGCCCCCTCGCTGGCAGAGCTCGGAGCCGCCGTCTCGGCGCCTCCGTATTCGGCGGACGCCCGCGCGCTCGTTGAGTCGCTGCCCGGGGAGCGGCACGGCGCCGCCGTCCTGGCTCTCGCCGTCGCCTTCAGCTCGCGCAGGCCGCGCATCGACTTCCTCCCGCCCGCGCTCAGGCCGCGGCGCGCCTCACCCGGCCAGCTCGTCACCGCCGCGATGCTCGCCATCACGGCGCTCCTCGGCCTGGGAGTCCTGGGCGCCCAGGTCTGGCAGCGCGAGCGCTACGTGACCCGGCTCTCTCAGGAGATCAGGCGGCTCGACCCGGAGGTCAAGGCCGTGGAGCGGCTCGCCGCAGAGGTGGCGCAGAAGAAGCGGCTCGTGGCGGCGCTCCAAGGGGTCCCGGCCCGCGGGCTGCGCCCGCTGCCGTTCATGCGCGATCTGACGGCGCTCGTCCCGCAGGACTCCTGGCTCCAGGCGCTCAACATGGACACCCAGGGCGTGGAGATCATCGGCCAGGCCGGGACGGCGAGCGCGCTGATCCCCACCCTCGAGGCCTCGCCCTGGCTCGAGCGCGTCGAGTTCACCTCGCCCGTGACCAAGGGCCAGGGCAAGGAGCAATTCCGCCTCCGCGCCAGCTGGGAGCGGCACTAGCATGCTGATCCTGAGGCGTCGCGAGCGCACCCTGATCGGGCTGGCCCTGGCCGGGCTTCTGCTTGTCGCCCTGTATCTCTACGTCGTCGAGCCGCTGGTCAACCGGGCCCGCGATCTGACCGAGCTGGCCCCGGCACGCGAGGCCACGCTCGAGTCGCGCCGGCGCCTCGTCGCGCAGCGCGCGCGGCTCACCGAGGAGCTGGCCGAGGCGACGCTGGCCGTCGAGAAGCAGGCGGCGCGACTCCTGCCCGGGCCGACGGCGCCGCTGGCGGCCTCGGAGCTTCAGAAGGTGGTCAAGGAAGTGGCCGCGGGGGCCAACGTGGAGGTGCGCAGCGAGCGCGTCATGCCGCCCGCCGACATGGCCGGGCTCCAGGAAGTGCCGATCGAGCTGACCGTGGCCGGGAGCATCCGCGAGACCGTGGCTCTCCTCTACCAGATCGAGCACACGCCAAGGCTGCTGACCGTCAAGGACGTCAAGGTGCGCGTGGTGGGCATCGGCCAGCCGCGCGGACTGCTGACCACCCTCACCGTCGCGGGCTATCTGCTGCCTGCGCCGGCCGCTGGGAGCAACTAGAGTGTCGCGGCGACTGCTCGTGATCAACGTGGCGCTCGGGATCGTGAGCGTCGTGCTGGCCGTGGGCATATTCCGGACGCTCCTCGCGAAGCGGCCCCTGCCGCCGCCGTCGGCGCCGAGGGCCGTGAGCGCGCCGGCGCCCGCGGTGGCCGCCCAGGCCGGCGACGCCGGGCCGGGCGCGTACTCGGTCGTCGCGGCACGGAACCTCTTCAATCCAAGCCGGAGCGAGACCGCGGCGGTGGCGGCGGCGCCCGTCTCGAAGCCCATCCTCCACGGCGTCGTGATGAACGGGTCCAAGAGCCGGGCCTTCCTCGAGGATCCGACGTTCAAGCGCGTGGCCGGCTACTCGGTGGGCGACACGGTGGGAGGCGGCACGCTCGACAAGATCGCCGACGACCGCGTGGTGATCACGCGCCCCGAGGGCCCGCTCGAGATCCTGCTCCAGGACCCCGCCAAACCGAGGGCAACGCCCACGGCGGCCGCAGCGCCGGCCCAGGTCGGGCCGGCCCAGGTCGGGCCGGCCCAGGTCGGATCGCCGCCGAGCCTGGTTCCTCCCGCTATCCCACAGATGAGGCAGGGCATTCCGCCCCAGAGGCAGCCGGGCCAATGAGCAGTCCAAGACTGACGGCCTCGGTCCTGCTGGCGGCCCTCTTGCTTGCCGCGTGCAACACCGCGACACCAAGCCGTGGGGCGAGCCCGCCCGGCACGGTCGCTTCGTCCCCCACGCGGGTCGAGGTCGGGACGGAGCCGGTCACGCCGCCTGTGGCACCAGCCCCGACGCCTCCGGAGGCTGTGGCGCCGACGCCTGCGCCGACCCCAGGCCCGGCCCCGCTGTCGGTCGGCCCCGTGCGTCCGCCTGAGCCAGCTCCGGAGCCGCGGCCCCCGGCGACCCCGCAACCCCCGGCGCCGCCGACACCGGGCACCCCGGCCGCCGCCAACATCGTCTTCAACTTCGACAGTGCCGACGTCGAGGTGGTGATCCAGGCGGCGGCCGAGATCGTGGGCTTCAACTACGTGCTGGCGCCAGCCGTGCGGGGGCGGAAGGTCACCGTCCAGACCATCGGACGCATCGCCAGCGACGACGTCTTCAACGTGCTCCTGACCATCCTCGACGTCAACGGGCTGGCCGCCGTGCGCTCGGGCAACCTCTACCGCATCATCCCCCGCGAGGGCGCGCCGCAGTCGTCCGTGAGGATCGTGGTCGGACGGGACGTCAGCCCGTTGCGTGCGAGCGACGAGATCGTGACCCAGATCGTGCCGCTCAAGTACATCAGCGCGGCGGACGCGGTCAATCTGCTCCGCCCCTTCGTGGCGCTCCAGGGCGCCGTGACGTCGCACCGCGAGACCAATCTCCTGATCATCACCGACACGGCCTCCAACATCCGGCGCCTGCTCGACATCCTGAAACTGGCCGACGTGCAGGTGGCGCTGGACGAGCTGCAGGTCATCCCGATCAAGAACGCCGATGCCCAGGAGCTGTCCGTGCTCCTCAACCAGATGTTCTCGACGGGCCGCCTGCGCACGGGCGCGGCAGCGCTCGGGCTGCCGGTGGCGGCGCCGGGACCGACCGGGGCGCCCGCGACGCCGCGGCCGGCCGGGACCGATGGGGGCCAGGGCGCCGATCGCGCGCCGCTCATCGTCGCCGAGCGCCGTTCCAATTCGCTCGTGATCCACGCGCGGAAGCAGGAAATAGAGACCATCCTTCAGTTGATCGCCAAGCTTGACGTAGACATCTACGGCGGCCAGCGCGTCTTCATCTACTTTGTCGAGTACAGCAAGGCGAAGGACCTGGCCGCCACGCTCGAGGCCGTCTACGGGCGCGCCGCGGCGCAGGGCACCCGGTCCCCCGGCGCGCCGCCCGGCTCTCTCCCCCTGGGCACCCGGTCGCCGCTGACCTCACAGGCTCCGCCTGCTTTGCCGACTACGACCCCAGGTCTGGGGGGGGTCGGCGGGCTCGAGGGGGAGGGCGGCCAGGCACAGGCCGATCTCCGTTTCATCTCCGACGAAATCACCAACGCCATCATCGTCACGACGCATCCGCGGCGCTGGAAGGAGATCGGGGAGACGATCAAGACACTCGACCGCCTGGCGCGGCAGGTGCTGATCGAGGTACTGGTCGCCGAGGTCGTGCTCAAGGACGATACCAAGCTCGGCATCGAGTGGGCGGTGCGCAACGGTCGCTTCGTGTTCACCGACACCGCGAAAGGCGTGGTGGCGAGCCGCCCGCCGCAGGACCTCATCCCGGGCCCGGGCAGCCTGGGCGGCGGGAACGTGCTCGCCGGCTTCAACATGTTCACCTTCGCGGCCAACGAGTTCATCGCCGCGCTGAACGCGCTCGCCACCGAGAACAGGGTCAATATATTGTCGAACCCGTCCATCATGACCAGCGAGAACAAGAAGGCGGTCATCAACGTCTCGACCTCCGTGCCCATCGTCACCGCCCAGCAGGTGCCCGTGGCGACGGGCGGCACCACCGGATTCTCCATCACGCAGACGGTCGAGTACAAGGACGTGGGCATCATCCTGACGGTCACCCCGCGCATCGGCGAGCACGGCACGGTCTCGCTCGACGTCAAGCAGGAGGTCAACGACGTCCTTCCGCTCACCGGCGTTGGGCCGAACAACTCGCCGAGCTTCAGCAAGCGCGAGGCGGAAACCTCCGTGGTCCTGCTGAACAACCAGACGCTCGTGCTGGGCGGCCTCATCCAGAGCAAGCGCTCCTTCATCCGGAACGGCATCCCCTTCCTCAGCCGAATCCCGGTGCTGGGCTACCTCTTCGGCTCCACCGAGGAGATCATCGATAAGACCGAGCTGCTGCTCCTGATCACCCCCCGCGTGATCGGCACGGCCCTTGACGCAGCCCGTGTGACGGAGCAGATGCGCAAGGTCACGCCGGAGCTCGGGCAGTCCTTCAAGCTGGCCCCCCCGCGGCCGCCGGCGACCGCCACCCCGCCGCCCATACCGCCCCCGTCCCGCTAGAGGCGCGCCGCCCTCCCCCCGCGCCCAACTGATCACAGGCATCTCCGGGTTCGTCGGGAACCACATGGCTGAATACGCGAACTCACAGCTCAACCTTCTCGAGGCGATCCGCGGGCTCACGCTCACAGCGGAGCGCTGTCCGAAGGTTCCCGGCATGAGAGTGGCGCCGGTCCAGGCCGGCTCACCGGATTGTAGTCTTCTCGCTCGGATGGGACCGACGAGCGGCCGGCGCTGATGCGGCGCTTGGCCGACTGACCCTCCGGCGCCATGCCTCGCATCCTGGACCGCTATGTCCTCCGCGAGCTGATCGCGCCCTTGGGGATCAGCGTCGGCGTCTTCACCTTCTTTCTCGTCATCGACCGGGTCTATCAATTGACCGACCTGGTAATCACGAAGCAGGTCCCGTTGCGGCTCGTGCTCCTCTTGCTCGCGTTCCTGCTCCCACCGCTGTTGGCCCTGACGCTGCCCGTCGCGTTGCTCCTCGCCGTCCTGATCTCGTGCGGACGGCTCGCCGGCGACTTCGAAGTCGCCGCGCTCAAGGCGTCGGGCGTGAGCCCCCGCAGGCTGCTTCTGCCGTTTCTGGCCGCGGGTCTCACGGTGAGCCTCCTCGTAGCCTGGTTGACGCTGGTCGTGAACCCGTGGGCGGCCGCGGCATTCCAGAATAACCTCTTCGAGATCTTGCAGAGCCGCGCAGTGACGGGCATACAGGAGCGGACGTTCAACACCGCGTTTGCGCCGATCGTGCTGTATGTCCAAGAGGTGAGTCCATCGCAGGTCGCGCTCCGTGGTGTGCTCGCGTCGGACGAACGAGACCTGGCGCTGTCGCGCGTCATCGTGGCGCGAGAGGGGCGGGTCCTGGCCGACCAGCGGACCCGTCGAGTGACACTCCGCTTCATCGACGGCTCCATCAACGAAACCGACGCGGCAGACCCACGACGGTTCCGGCACACCACATTCGCCCTCTACGACATGAACGTGGAGTTGAGGCCGCCCGGCGCTTCGTCCAAGCAGGACACAAAGCCGGAAACGGAAATGTCGCTCGGTCAGCTCATGGCGGCCGCGAGCCTCCACGCGCGTGACGGAATGATGGCGGCGCCGTATCGCATCGAGATCCACAAGCGTTTTGCCTTGCCGGTCGCAGCGCTCATCTTCGTGCTTGTCGCGTTCCCCCTGGGCATCCACTCCCAACGAGGCGGACGCGGGGTGGCGCTCGCGTCGGGCTTCGCCATCATGATGTCCTACTACACGCTGTCGTCCTCGCTGGACGAGCTGCCCCTCAGCGGGAAGCTGCCGGCCGCGGTCGCGATCTGGCTGCCGAACGCGCTGTTCGGCCTACTCGGCCTGGTGCTGCTCCGCGCAGAGACAGTCGGCATGCCCAAGGGCTGGCTCGAGCTCGCACGGAGCGTGGCGACGCGACTGCGCTGGTCCGCTGTCGGCCGAGCGAGAAAGGCGACCGTGGCGCGGCAGCCGGCCCGGCTCCGCGGGCCCCGAGCGTCGACCTTTGTCGTCGACCGGTATCTCCTGCGCGAGTACCTCCTGCTTCTCGGCATCAGCGTCCTAATCGGGAGCGTCTTGACGGTGGTCGTCGACCTGCTCCAAAGCCTGGACCGCTTCCTCCGGAGCAAGCCGCCGTGGGCCTATATCGCCCAACACTTCCTCTACCTGCTCCCTCGGGAGCTCTACAAGGGCCTCCCGCTGATCGTGCTGGTGTCCACGGTCTTCCTGTTCCTCTCGCTCACCCGCCAGCGCGAACTGGACGCCCTCAAGGCGGCCGGGGTCAGTCTGTACCGGACCTGCGTGCCTGTCCTGGCAATGGCGCTGCTCATCAGCCTGGCGGCCCTCGTATTTCAGGAAATGGCCCTGCCGGAGATCACCGTGAGGGCCGAAGAGGTGGATCGCGTCAAGATCCGCGGCTTCCCCCCGCGCCACCTCCTGCGGCAGGGTCAGATCTGGTACCGATCGTCAGACACGCGTTTTTTGCGGATCGCGCTCCTCGATCCCGCATCAAAGACCCTGGACGGCCTCGTGCTGCTGGATGTCGATGGGGAGTTTCACCTGCTGGACCGGCTGGATGTCGCCAGGGCGCAATGGACTCCGGAGGGCTGGCAGATGTGGGGCGGGATCCTGCGACGGATTAACCCTGCCGGTCGAGTCACGTCGACGACCTTCCAGCACGAGCTGGTCGACATGCCGGAGCACGTCGACGACTTCATCCGGGTCCAGAGACTGCCGGACACGATGAGCTTCCTCGAGCTGCGCGCCTACGTGGCGAAGCTCCGCTCGGGAGGGTACCAGGTGGGCGCCTACCTCGTGCAGCTCCACTCGAAGCTGTCATTCCCGCTCGTCCATGTCATCATGGCGCTCATCGCGATCCCTTTCGCGCTGAGCTCCCCGAGGCGCGGTGGCCGGGCGGTGGGTATCGGCGTGGCTCTCGTCATAGCGGTAGGCTACTGGATGGTCGACGCCGTGGCAGTGGCCTTTGGGCGGGCGGATCTTCTTCCCCCGGTTCTGGCGGCGTGGACGGCGAATATCATCTTTGCCGGGGTTGGGACCGTCCTGCTGCTCAAGGCCAGGACGTAAGGTCGTCGTGCTCGCCGGCAAGGGGATGGCCACCGCTCGTCGCGTGCTCCTGGCGGCGTTTGTCCTGGGTCTCGGGTTCTCCATCACCCTCGCCCAGACTGCGCTCGCCATCCTGACGCTGCTCTGGCTCGGCAGGCTGTGCGGTCGCGAGACTCGCGATGCCGTGCGCTGGCCCCTCTGGCGCCCCGTGCTGGCTTTCGGCGCGGTCAGCGTGATGTCGGCTCTTTTCGCAGCGCATCCGGCCGAAGGCCTGGTCGCCTGCAAGAAGCTCCTGCTCGTTGCGACTCTCTATGTCTCAACTGACGAGCTCGACTCCGCCGAGCGTGCCGAGCGCCTTCTGTCAGCCCTCGCGCTCGTCGTCGCGGCGGCGGCCATGGTAGGACTTCTCCAGGTGAGCTTCTGCCCGGGCCACGAGGCTGACTACGGCTCCCCGGCCTGGCTCTACCACCGCTGCGCCCGTGCCCGCGGATTCTTCAGCAGCTACATGACGCTGGCGGGGGTGCTGAACCTGACGCTGCTGGTGAGCCTGCCGCGGCTGCTTCTGGATACGACGTTTCGCCCGTGGCTCGCGACCGCTTGGTTTGCGAGCCTCGGGGGGCTTGCGGCGACATATACGCGGGGCGCCTGGATCGGCTTCGCCTCCGGCGTCCTTGCCCTCTGGCCTCCGATCCGGCGGCGGCGCTGGCTCCTGGTGGTCGGGTTCCTGGCGATGGGCGTGGCGGTCCTGGCCGGTCCCCAGCACCTACGCGAGCGGGTCCTGACGATGACGGATCCCGACGATGTCACCGTCAAGGAGCGGACCTACATGTGGCGCAGCGGGATCGCCATGTGGCGGGAGCACCCGTGGCTGGGGGTGGGGCCGGGCGGCGTCAAGCGCGAATACCGTAACTACGCGCTGGCCGAGGCCTCGATGAAGCGCACGGGTCACGTGCATAACTCTGCGCTCCAGATCCTCGTGGAGACGGGCGTGGCCGGCTTGCTGGCGTGGCTGTGGCTATGGGCCGCGTTCTACACCGAGGCGGTGCGTCTGTTTCGGCGGCTGCCGGTGGCGGCCATCAGAGAGCGCGCCCTGGTAGCTGGAAGCATCGCGGCCATCACGGGCTTTCTGGTCGCGGGGATGTCGGAGCACAACTTCGGCGATTCCGAGGTGGTCATGCTCGCGTGGATGATCATGGCGCTGCCGTTCACGGTGCGAGGCGCGCGAACGGGCGGCAAGCCCGAAACGCCTTGACGGCGCTGCGGGAAGCCGGCGGACGCGAGCAGCCGGCGCTCATGAGCCGCCTCCCGGGTGGGACTGGTCTTGGGCCTGGGCCAGGCGGGCGAATTCGGCGAGCGAAAGCGTCTCGGCCCGGCGGCGCGCATCGATGCCCGCGGCGTCACACATCGCCCGCGCGCGCTCGGCCCCCAGCCCCAGGCCCGAGGCCAGGGCGTTCGCGAGGCTTTTCCTGCGCTGGCCGAAGGCCGCGAGGACGACAGCGCGCAACCGCGCCGGATCGTCCACCGGGACAGGCGGCGCGCGCCGGACCCGGAGATGTATCACCGCGGAGTCCACCTGGGGCGGCGGGCGGAAAGCGCCGGGCGGCACCGTGAAGGCGAGCCGCGCCTCGCAGGACAGCTGCGTCAGCACCGAGAGGCTTCCGTACGTTTTGCCGCCGGGCCCGGCCGCCACGCGCTCGGCGACTTCCTTCTGGAGCATCAGCGCCATCTCGTCCACGACCGGTCCGGCCTCGACGAGGGCCTGGAGGATAGGCTTGCCCACGCTGTACGGGAGATTCCCCACGACGAGCACGCGCCCGGCCGGATCGGGCTTGAGCGCGGACAGCCCCGTGTAGTTGAAGGAGCAGGCGTCGGCCACGAAGACCTCGACGTGGGGCGCATCCGCGAAGCGCTCGACGAGCGCGGCGGCCATCACCGGGTCCACCTCGAGCGCCAGGAGCCTGCCCGCCGCGCGCGCGAGACGGCCCGTCAGCGCCCCCAGCCCGGGCCCGATCTCGATCACGAGGTCCCGGATCGTCGGCCGGACTTCCCCAATGATCCGCTCGGCCACCGCGTCGTCGCGGAGGAAGTGCTGGCCGAGCGCTCGCGTCTTGCTCGAGGCAGCGTGGCGCTTGGGCCTCGGAGCCAGCGCCCGCGCGTTCTTCCGCGGGCTCATGCAGGCCGCCGGGCCTTGAGCTCGGCCAGGAGCGCGCCGTATACAGTCCGCACCTGGCGCTCGGTGTCCTCGCGCGTGCCCGAGTTGTCGATAACATGGTCCGCGAGCTTCGCCTTCTCGGCGATGGGCATCTGGCTGGCAACCCGCGCCCGCGCGTCGACGTCGCTCAGGCCGTCGCGCTCCATGAGACGCCGGCGCTCGGTCTCCGGGTCGGCGTAGACCACGACCACGCGGTCCATCTTGGCAACGCCGCCTCCCTCGAAGAGGAGCGCCGCGTCCCAGATGACGACGCCCTCGAAGGCCTCCTCGTCGAGGACGGAGAGCATGCGCAGCTGGCGCGCGCCGATGGCCGGGTGGGTGATCTCCTCGAGGCGCTTCAGCGAAGCGGCGTCGGCGAAGACAACGGCGCCCAGCGCCTTGCGATCGAGCGAGCCGTCCTCCTGGACGACCTGGGGACCGAACTCCTCGACGATCCTGGCATAGGCGGGCTGGCCCGGCATGACGACCTCTCGCGCGAGGAGGTCGGCGTCGATGACGCGCGCGCCCAGATGAGCGAACATCCGGCTGACCGTGCTCTTGCCGGTGGCGATGCTGCCGGTGAGACCGACCAGGAGGAAGCGCCTCATGCCTGGGCCCAGTCCGCGCCCGTCTTGATGTCCACCTTGAGCGGGACGTCGAGCGCCATAGCCGATTCCATCACCTCGCGGGCCACACGTTCGAGCCTCGGCACTTCGTCCTCGGGCGACTCGAAGAGAAGCTCGTCGTGGACCTGGAGCAGCATGCGGGTCCGGAAGCCACCCGCGGCCAGGGCGCCGGCCATGCGCACCATGGCGATCTTGATGAGGTCGGCGGCCGTGCCCTGGATGGGCGCGTTGGTCGCCATGCGCTCGGCGAAGCCCCGGAGATTGGGGTTGCCGCTTTGAAGCTCCGGGATGTAGCGGCGCCGGCCGAGGAGCGTCGCCACGAAGCCCCGGTCGCGCCCCTCTTCGATCGTGCGCTCGAGCCAGGCCTTCACCTTCGGGTGCCGCGCGAAGAAGCGGTCGAGGAACTCCTGCGCCTGCTTGGGGGTGATCGCGAGCCCGCGCGAGAGCCCGAAGGCCGTCACACCGTAGATGACGGAGAAATTGGTCGTCTTCGCCACGTCGCGCTGCTGGTCGGTCACCTGCGAGAGCTCGACGCCGAAGACTTCGGCCGCCGTGCGGCGGTGGATGTCCTCTCCGCCGCGGAACGCGGCGATGAGGCTCTCCTCGCCCGAGACGTGAGCCAGGATGCGCAGCTCGATCTGCGAGTAGTCCGCCGCGACGAAGCGCCAGCCGGCCTCGGGCACGAAGGCCGCGCGGATCCGCCGGCCGAGCTCGGTGCGGATGGGAATGTTCTGGAGGTTCGGCGCGGAGGAATTGTGTACGACAATGCCGTCCGCGATGTACTGCTCCCCATCCACCGCGATGTCATACATGGGAACGGGCGGCTCCCAGCCCACACATCGCACCCTCACCTCGAAGTACTGGCCCGACACCGCCTCCCCCAGGAATCGTGGGATCTCCACGCCAGCGGCTTGGACGGCGCTTACGATCCGCTCGGCCCGTGGCAAGGGACAGGTCGTTCGACCGGCAGCAAACCTATGGACGAAGACGTAAAGCGCCTGGGGAGCCTTTCCACTTGATTCCCTTTCGCTGTCGTACAGAACCGACTTGACGCCAAGAATCTCATCGGCAGTCGGGAGAGTCAGGACTTCGGCCGTGCTCTTCACGGTGTGCCTGGTAAGCAGCCGCTCGAGCTGACCCCGCTTCTTGGCGGAGATGAACCCAATCTGGTCGCGGAATCTCGCCTTCGATCTATCCCCTAGAACAGACAAGGTATGTCGGGGTGCATATCCGAGGGGATCGACACCGCCATCGTTGACACGGGACGGAATTCCGAACATGCCGAGCAGATGATGAACCCCCTCCAGCATGTCCCGCGATACCGAACGCACGGAGAGGGCGCTCGCCGTCGTTCCGTCGCCTTCGAAATACCCACGGAGAAACGCCGCCACAGTCTCCTTCGGGGCAAAGAACAGGCTCGGCGGAACTTGGATCACCTTCGAAGTCCCACCGGCACCCAGCTGCTCGATCAGGCCGCACACGTCCACGCTCGACAAGGTCAGGGTCGGGCAAGTTCGTGTCCTTCGGAAGGTCGGTGATTTCCTGAATAGTTTCGTCATGATGCCTGCGAAGTGTCGAGCGAGATCCTCGTCGGGCCAGTCGAATGCCAGGATAAGCTGTGTGGGTTTCCCGTTGTAGTTGCTGTGCGCGATATGCCCATCGGCCATGGCGTAGCCCACGAGCTCAGCAAGGTCCGAGCACCATCCCCCGGGCAGGTCAGGCGTCTTGCGCGTGCGATAGGCTGCGGTCGGCTCCACCTGAAACTCTGAGGACGAGCCGAACAGTCCCTCCGTGAAACTCATGTAGAGGGGGTCGCCGAGCTTGAGATTGGCGGCTTCGATCCATCCGTTGGTGCTTCGGAGCTTATGCTCGGGACTACAGCGGAAGATGATTCCCGTCGACAGCGTGATAGCCAACACAGGCTTTACGGCGGTCCGTTCGGCGGCGAGCACTCGTCGTGGACCACGGCACGTTCGCACGAGGTCACCTTCGCGCACATGCTCAATGCCGACGAGTCCGCTCTGTGTGTTGACCAGCGAGCCGGCAGGGAGACACGAGAGCCTGCCCGTCGCGGTGACGAGCTGGTTAAAGGATGTGTGGATCCGTCCCGTGCCCGGGTTGATCAGGAGTGGCAGGGCGTCGGCGTAGGTGGACTTGAGCTTGGCCAGCGTCCGGTGCTCGATGATCTTCGCCGGTAGCCCGTGGCCCAGCGCCAGCTGCTCGAGGACGTCGGCGTCGGTCGAATACCCCGTCTTGGTCTTCTTGAGCGGCGGGAGCTTGAGCTTGTCGAAGAGGATCCGCGCCATCTGCTTGGGCGAGCCGATGTTGAACTCCTCCCCGGCAATCGCGTAGATCTCGCGCGTGAGCCGCTCGAGGGCCAGGTCGAGCTCCTTGGAGAAGTCCGCGAGACGGATCGGGTCCACGCGGATGCCGTGGCGCTCCATCGCCGCCAGCACCGGCACCAGCGGCCGCTCGAGGTCTTCGTAGAGCGCGTGGAGCCCCACCTCCTTGAGCGCGCGCGGCAGCATCTCCCAGAGCTGCCAGATGAAGCGCGCCCGGCTGCCCGGCGCCGCGAGCCCCGGCCCCTCGCCCAGAAGGTCGGCGCAGACCTCGTCGAGCTTGTAGTTGGTGCGCGCCGGGTTCAGGAGATAGGCGCCGACGGCCGTGTCCTCGAAGGCGGGTGGCCTGCCGCGGCGGGCCAGCCACCACTCGATCAGGTGCTTGACGTCATGGCCGATCAGCTTCCGTCCACCCATGTCCGGCGCGTCGGGCCCGAGAGTCAGAATTGCAGCGCCGGCAGCCGGATGGAAGAGGCCGAGCGCTCCCAGCGCGGGCTCGGGCGGCCCTCCCCCGCCCGCCCAGTCCACGGCCACGGGGTCATCCACCGGGACGGCGGTGAGCCACCGCTGGATCGCCGCGGCTCCCTCCAGGCTCGGCAGCGACTCGGACGTGATCCGGGGCGCTTCCCGTGCGGGGAGCAAGCGAAGCAGCGTGTCGAACTCGAGCTCGGTCCAGAGCGCCCGCAGCCGCTCCCAGTCGGGCTCCTGGCGTCCGAAGGCCTCGAGTCCCTGGTCGATGGGGACCCGCGTACTCACCGTCGCCAGCTCTCGCGACAGGAGCGCCTGCCGGCGATTGGCGGCCAGCGTCTCTCGGACCTTCCCAGGCACGAGCGTGAGGTTCTCGTAGAGCCGCTCGACGCTGCCGAACTGGCTGATGAGCTTGACGGCGGTCTTCTGACCGACGCCAGGCACGCCGGGAATATTGTCGATGCTGTCACCCATCAGCGCGAGGAGGTCGGGAATCTGGCCCGGCGCCACGCCCCACTTTTCGGCGACGGCAGCATCGTCGAACCAGACGGGCTCGCCTCGCGCATTCGTCGAGAGCACCCGTACGCGCGGCCCAACCAGCTGGAGCATGTCCTTGTCGCCCGTGACGAGGACCATCTCGACCGGCTCGGTCCGCATCTTCTCGACCAGCGTGCCGAGCACGTCGTCGGCCTCGAACCCGGGCATCTCCAAGCAAGGCAGCCGGAGCGCCTCGAAGACCCGCTTGACGAGCGCGATCTGGCTCCGGAGATCGTCCGGCATGCTGGGGCGGGTCTCTTTGTACGACGGCAGCTTCTCTTCTCGAAACGTGGGGCCCGGCGGATCCCAGGCCACGGCCGCGTATTCGGGGTTCTCCTCCCGGAGGAGCTTCAAGAGCATCGTGGACACGCCGCGGACCGCATGGGTGGCCTGGCCCTTCGAGTTCGAGAGGTACGGTAGCGCGTGGTAGGCGCGGTAGAGGTAGCCCGGCCCGTCCACAACGAAGAAGCGCGCGCTCATGCCGGCACCACGCGGTCGTAGAGCGCTCGCACCCAGGTGGTGCGCCGCTTGTACTCCTCGAGCAGCTCTTTTCGGGAGGGAAAGCCGAGGCTTTTAGCGAGGCGCGCCGGGATGAGCCCCGCCGGCTCGAGCGTATCGGCGGGCCGCGCGCCGAAGAGCCGTAGGTCGGCCGAGACGCGGCGGAGGAAGCGGTAGTTTCCGGCGAGCACCTCCGCCTCGTCTGCTCGCAGGAGGCCGGCCCGGCCGATCTCGCTGAGCGCAGTTACGGTATGCGGGCTTCTGATTGCCGGTCTCAGCCTCCCGTGCGTCATCTGGATCGCCTGGGTGATGAACTCCACGTCCACCAGTCCCCCGCGGCCGAACTTGACGTGGAGCCGCCCCGGCGTCTCCTTGCCAAGCTCCTTCTCCATCCGCGCGCGCAGCAGGCGCATCTCCTTGAGGTCGGGCGGCGGCGCGTCGGGACCGTAGACGAGGGCCTGGATCTCCCGCCTCACGGCGCGGCCGAGCCGCGGGTCGCCGCACACCAGGCGCGCGCGCGTGAGAGTCTGGCGCTCCCACGGGTCGGCCCACTCGCGGTAGTACTGGCCGACCGCCTCCACGCTCGAGGCGAAGCCGCTGCCCTTCGAGCCCGGGCGGAGCCGGAGGTCCACCGGCAGGACCACGCCGGCCGCCGTCACGTCACCCAGGATCGAGGAGAGCGCCTCCACGGTCCGATCGTAGAACACATGGGCCTCGACGCGCTCGGCTCCGTCGGTCTCGCCTGCCGCGGCATAGACCACGAAGAGGTCGAGGTCGGAGCCTGTCGAGAGCTCGCGCCCGCCGAACTTGCCGAGGCCGATGACGCAGGCGGTGATCATCCGGCCCGCCGCGTCCCGCGGCGCGCCGAAGGTCTCGGCCGTCTCGCCGAGCGCCATCAGCCAGCCGGCCGCCAGCGCCGCTTCGGCGAGCGCCGTCATCTCGCGCGAGAAGCGCTCGGCGTCCGTGACGCCCACGAGCATCCGCCAGGTGATACCGAGCTCCTCGGCCTGCTTGAGCCGGCGCAGGCGGTCCATCCGCTCTGACAGCGCGAGGCGCCCGCCCAGCGCAGGGCCCAAGGCGCGCCTGAAATCCGCGCGGCGGCGGGGCGCGGCGAAGGTCGCGGGGTCCGCGAGACCGTTCAGGAGCTCCGGCTGCGTCACCAGGAGCTGGGTCAGGAGCTCGCCGCGGGCGCAGAGCGTGACGAGGTTCGCGAGGAGGTCCGGCCGCTCCGCCAGCAGCTCGAGGTAGGCGGTGCGCGGCCCGGCGGCGGCGACGAAGCGCTCGAACTGGTTGAGCGCCTCGTCGGGGTCGGGGCTCTGCCACAAGGCATCGAGGAGCACCGGGAAGATCGTCCGGACGGCGCGCCGCATCGGCTCGGCATACGGGACGAGCGGCCGGCCCTCGAGGACGAGGCGCAGGTTCTGGCGCGCGCGGTCGGGATCGGCGAAGCCCGTTGCCTTGAGCGCGGTGTACGTCGGGATGCGCGGCGCGGGCTCAGGCGCTGCCGGCGGAATCGTGAAGAAATCGCTGAAGGCCCTGTGGACGCCTTCGGTGATTCGCTTGTGCTCGCCCTCGAAGCCGCGGCGCGCCGCGGGCGGCGGCAGTGTCGAGCCGAGGCGGCGCGCCAGCCTGCCGAGCGCCGCCGGGTCCTCGGGCAGCGTGTGGGTCTGGAACTCGTCTACGATCTGGAGCCGATGTTCGACAGTGCGGAGAAAGACGAGCGCATCGCCCAGGAAGCGGCCGAGCGACTGCGAGAGATAGCCGCGCTCGGTCAAGCGGAAGATCGCCCGCAGGCTGTTCCGCTCGCGCAGCCAGGGGTCGTCGCCAGAGTAGAGGAGCTGGAGCGCCTGGACGAGGAATTCGACCTCGCGGATACCGCCACGCCCGAGCTTGACGTGGCGACGCTGGGCGCCTTTGCCGCGGAGCGACCGGTCGATCTGCTGCTTCATGGCGCGGACGGCGACGACGATGTCGGGGTCGATGCCCGGCCGGAAGACGAACGGCCGGATCAGCTCGAAGAAGCGCGTGGCCACCTGGGTGTCGCCGGCGCAGAAGCGCGCCTTGATGAGCGCCTGCCGCTCCCACAGCTCCGCGCGCTCGGCCAGATAGGTCCGGTAGCCTTCGAGCGAGAGAGTGATGCCCCCCATCCGACCCTCGGGACGCAGGCGCAGGTCCACGCGGAAGGCATAGCCCTCCTCAGTGACGGACTCGAGCGCCCCGACGATGTCTCGAGCGGCCGAAGCGAAGTAGTCGCCGTTCGGCACGCAGCCATCGGAGCCGCCCGAGGTCTCACCGTCTTCCCCGTAGACGAAGACCAGGTCGATGTCAGACGAGTAGTTGAGCTCGTCGCCGCCCAGCTTGCCCATGCCGATCACAGCGAGCCCCGTGAACGCGCCGTCGGGCCCCTGCGGGATGCCGTAGAGTGGAGTCAGGCGCTCCTCGGCCCAGCGCCACGCCGCCCCGAGGCAGACGTCGGCCAGCCGCGAGAGCTCTTCGGTGGTGACGGTCAGGTCGGCGTCGCCCAGGATGTCGCGGCAACCGATGCGCAGGAGCTGGCGGTACTTGAAGCGGCGGAGCGCGTGCCAGCGCGCGTCGGGACGATCGAAGGCGCGCGCGCTCTGCTCGAGCTCGGCCTCGAGCTCGTCGCCCAGCCACTGGCGCATGGTGCCGGGCTCGAGCAGCCACGGCAGGAGCGTCGGGTGGCGCCTCAGCGTGTCGGCCAGGAACTGGCTCGTGCCCCCGAGCTTGGCGACGAGATGGACGGCGCCGGGATGCGAGCCCAGGAGCCGGAACAGCGCGGCGCGCTCGCCTTGGGCCGCCAGGCGCTCGAGGTTGTTGAGCGCCATGTCGGGGTCCGGCGCCTCCGACACCTCCTTCAAGAGTCTTGGGAGGACCGGCGCGAGAAGCTCGGCGTCTACCGGGTCCGGCGTCAGCGCGTGGAGGTTCGCGAGCGCGCCGCGCGGATCGGCGAATCCCAGCCGCTTGAGCTCGCTGAGCGCCTTCTTGTCGTCGGCCGGGACGGCGAAAAGATGCTTCACGCGGACTAGATCGCCGATTCGCCTTTTTCGCCGGTGCGAATGCGGATGGCCTCACCCATGGGCATGACGAAGACCTTGCCGTCGCCGATCGAGCCCGTGCGCGCGGCGGCCGCGATGGCCGCGACCACCTTGTCCACGATCTGGTCCGCCACGACGAGCTCGATCTTGACCTTGGGCAGGAAATCGATGGTGTACTCGGAGCCGCGGTAGAGCTCCGTGTGCCCCTTCTGTCGCCCGAAGCCGCGCACCTCGGTCACGGTCATCCCGATGACGCCGAGCTCCGTCAGCGCCTCCTTGACGTCGTCGAGCTTGAACGGCTTGATGATCGCTTCGATCTTCTTCATCGCGACCTCCGTGACGGCCTGGCGCCCTGCGGGCGGAGCACCTTCTTGTAGAGCTGCGCGTATTCGCGGGCCGAGGTGTCCCACGAGAAATCCTCGGTCATCGCGTTCTTGACGAGAGCACCCCAGAGCTCCGGCCGGCGGAAGGCGGCCGCCGCGCGCCGGACTGCTTCGAGCAGCGCGTCCGCCGAGAACGCATCGAACAGGAACCCCGTCCCGGTGCGACGGGCCGGATCGAACTCCGTCACCGTGTCCGCCAAGCCGCCGGTGCGCCGCACCACAGGCACGGCGCCGTACCGCAGCGCGATCAGCTGCGCGAGCCCGCACGGCTCGTAGCGGGACGGCATGAGAAAGCAGTCCGCCCCCGCGTACATCCGCGAGGCGAGCTCCGGATCGTAGCCGATGCGCACGGCGACCGTGCCCGGGTGGCGCGCGGCCGCTTGGATCCAGGCTTCCTCGAGGGCGGAGTCGCCCGAGCCGAGGAGCGCGACCCGACACCCGGCGTCCAGCATGCCCGGAAGGCTTTCGAGCGCCAGGTCGAGACCCTTCTGCCCGGCGAGCCGCGTGACCATGGCGACGAGCGGCCCCGGCGCGTCGTTGAGCCCAACGTCGCGGAGCCCCAGCTCGCGGCGCAGGGCCTCGCGGCAGACGACCTTGCCTTCGGGCTCCCCCGCCGAGTACGGGCGCGGCAGCGCGGGGTCCTTCGCCGGGTTCCACTGCTCGTAGTCGATCCCGTTGACCACGCCGTGAAGATCCTGGGCGCGCTCCTCGAGCACGCCCTCGAGCCCGTTGCCGAACTCCGCCGTGCGGATCTCGGCGGCGTACGTGCGGCTGACCGTGGTCAGCAGGTCCGAGAACACGAGCCCGCCCTTCAGGAAGTTGAGCTTGCCGTAGAACTCGAGCCCGGCGGGAGTGAAGACGTCCCAGCCGAGGCCGGTCATGGGCATGTCGTGGTGCCAGAAGACGCCCTGGTAGGCCAGGTTATGGATGGTGAAGACCGTGGCGGCGGCTCTGAGCGCCGGGTGGTCGCGGTAGAGGGTGCGGAGGTAGACGGAGATGAGCCCGGTCTGCCAGTCGTTGGCGTGGATGATCTGCGGGCGCCAGCCGTCCCGGCCCTCTCCGTCGAGGGCGATCAGCGCCTCGAGCGCGCCGCGGCAGAAGAAGACGAAGCGCTCGCAGTTGTCCGAGTAGTCGCCGTCGCCCGTGCCGTAGAGCCCGTCGCGGTCGAAGTACTGGTCTTGCTGGAGGAAGTAGACGGGCACGCCGGCGCTCGTCTCGGTCCCGAGGAGCGCGCTCTCGACCCGCCGGTCGCCCACCGGCACTTCGAGGCGCGGGACGACGGTCCTGATCCCGGAGCCGTGGCGCTCCACGTCGCGGTAGCGCGGCATGAGGATGCGCACGTCGTGCCCGAGCGCGCGCAGCGCCCGCGGCAGGGCGGCGGCGACGTCGCCGAGCCCGCCCGTCTTGCCGAAGGGCGAGACCTCGGAGGCGACCAGGAGCACGCGGAGACGCTGCGCCATGTCCCGGCTCCTCACGCGTCTTCTTCGAGGATCGGAAACACCAGCTGGGAGATGTGCGACGAGATGCGCTTGAGGTTGGTCAGCACGTCCAGGTGGATCTCGGATGTCTCGAGCGACTCGGCCAGCCCCTGGCGGAGCCGCGCCAGGTGGGAGGTGCGGAGCTCGCGCTCGCGCTGGCGGATCGTCGGGCGCTGGTCCAGCACCTCCTGCGCCAGCGTCCGGTCGTTGGCGGCGAAGCCCGCGATCGCGCGCTCGAGGTTCTTCGAGACCATACCGTGGAACTCCAGCAGCTCCGCCTCGCCGGCCTCCGAGAAGCGACGGGCCTGGTAGAGCTTCTTGCGGGCCAGCTCCATCAGGTTCTTGTCCACGATATCGCCGATGTTCTCGAGGTTGCCGATGAAGGAGATGAGCCCGATTTCTTTGCGTAAGAGGTCGGGGGACATGGTCTCCTGCCCCAGGCGCGACAGGAAGAGCTTGATTTCACGCTCGAGGTAGTCGAGCTGGTCGTCGCGCCGCTCAACGTCCTCGAGCAGCTCCTGGTTGTTCGTGTGGAGGACGACCATGGCGTCGCGCAGCATGCCCTGGGCCACGTCGCCCATGCGCAGGGCTTCGCGCGTCGCCTGCCCGAGCGCCAGGGCCGGCTGGTCGAGGTACCGGTCGTCGAGGTAGCGCGTCTTGAAGGGATTGTCGGCCGTCGTCGCGTCGTCCGGCACGAGCATCGTGATCGCGCGCGCCGCCCACGGGGCGAAGGGCAGGAAGAGCGCGCTGATCACCACGTTGAAGAACGTGTGCGTGTTCGCGATCTGCCGCGCGGTGTCGCCCGCGGTGACGGAGACCAGCGCCGTCAGGGGCTGGATGAACGGGAAGACCATGGCAACGCCCAGCACCTTGAAGGCGATGTGCGCCACGGCGACCCGCCGCGCGTCGGCGGAGGACCGCAGGCTCGCCGCCAGCGCCGTCGCGCACGTGCCGATGTTGGCGCCGAGAACCACGGGGATGGCGCCGTCCAGCGGCAGGAGCCCCTGCTGGGCGAGCGAGAGCAGGAGGCCGATCGTCGCGACGGAAGAGGTCATGCCCGCGCTGAAGACCGCTCCCACCAGGAGCCCCAGGCCGGCATTGCCCGAGAGCGCCACCAGCACCTGGCGCGCGAGCGCGCTATCCGCCACCGGCGCCATCGCCTCGGTCATGACGCGCATGCCGAGGAAGACGAACCCGAAGCCCAGCACCGCCTGCCCGAGGCTCTTGACGAGCCCGCGACGGCCCAAGAAGGAGAGCGCGAAGCCCGCCCCCACCATGAGCAGGGCCAGGTCCTGGATCTTGAAGGCCAGGAGCTGCACCGTGAAGGTCGTGCCGATGTCGGCGCCCAGGATCACGCCGACCGACTGGCGGAAGCTGACGAGGCCCGCCGAGACGAAGCCGATCAGCATGAGCGTGGTCGCCGAGGAGGACTGGAGCAGCGCCGTCGCGAGCGCGCCGGAGCACACGGCGGACAGAGGCGTCCGCGTGGCGCTCGTCAGCATGTGCCGGAGGTGCCCGCCCGCCGCGCGCTGGAGCCCCTCGCCGCAGAGCTGCATGCCGTAGAGCAGCAGCGCCAGTCCCCCGAAGAGCGCCAGCAGCAGCATGGCTAGAGCCCGAGCCTCGAGGGCGACAGCGGGGCGCCGCCGCCGAGCCCCGCAAGGTGCCGGGTGCTGTTGACGGAGCGTACGGAGGGCGGCGCGACTTCCGTTATCGAGCAGTTCGACAGCGTCAGGCGCCAGATGGAGGAGAGCGGCAGCCCCAGGCAGTGGGCCAGGTACGCGCTGATGACGCCGCCATGGCAGACGACCAGCACCTGCTGGCCATTGGGATGGGCGGCCGCGATGTCCGCCATGGCGCTCACCACGCGCGCCTGGACTTCGGGCAGCGGCTCGGCGCCCGGCGGGAGGCAGGCGACGGGGTCACGCACCCACTGCTCGTACGGGTCGCCCGGCAGCGCCCGGATCTCCTCCACGGTGCGCCCTTCCCAATCTCCTAGCGACAGCTCGCGCAGATCGTGCACCGGCGTCAGCGGCACGCCGAGGCCCGCGGCGGCGATCTCGGCCGTTCGCCGCGCGCGCTCGAGCGGGCTCGTGTAGACCGCGGCGATGCGCAGCCGGCGGATCGCCTGGCCGAGCGCCTCGGCCTGGCGCGCGCCCAGCTCAGAGAGCGCCACGTCCTGCACGCCCTGGAAGCGGCGCACGGCATTCGACACGGACTGCCCGTGGCGCGCGAGGAGGAGGCGGCTCATCGTTTGGGTCCTAGCGGGGGCTTGGCAGGCTCCACCGCGGCCAGGGCCGCCTTGAGGCGCGCGATCGTCTCGGCCTTGCCGAGGAGCGCGGCCACCTGGAAGACCGGCGGGCTCGCGGTCTTGCCGGTGATCGCGATGCGCGTGAGTTGAGCCAGATCCACGAGCTTGAGTTCCATCTCGGATGCTAATCCCCGGTACAGGCCCTCAAGGCTCTCCGGGTCGAACGCCTCTTGGGCCCCGATGCGCTTGATCAGCACGGCGTACCGCTGGGGCGCCTCGGGCCCCCAGAACTTCGCCGTCGCCTGGGGGTCATAGGCCGCGGGCGGCCTGAAGTAGAAGGCCGCCTGCTCCGCCATCTCGACGAGGGTGCGGGACCGCTCCTTGAGGCTCGCGGCGATCGCCGCGAGTCGCGCCGGGTCGACAGGGGCTGCGCCCAGCGCGCGGGCGAAGAATGGCGCAAGGGCCCCGGCGAGGCACTCGGGCGCGGCCGCCATGATCCACTCGTGGGAGACCCACAGGAGCTTCTCCCGGTCGAAGACGGCGCCCGCCTTGCCCACCTGGGCCAGCGCGAAGTGCTCGACGATCTGCTCGCGCGAGAAGATCTCCTGGTCGCCGTGGGACCACCCGAGCCTCGCCAGGTAGTTGACCAGCGCCTCCGGGAGAATGCCTTGGTCTCTGAACTCCTCGATCGTCGTGGCACCGTGCCGCTTGGACATCTTGCTCCGATCCGGCGCCAGGATCATCGGGATGTGGGCGAAGACCGGTGTCGCGTAGCCCAGCGCCGCGTAGCAGGCGATCTGCTTGGGCGTGTTGTTCAGGTGGTCGTTGCCGCGGATGACGTGGGTGATCTTCATGGTCACGTCGTCCACGACCACGCAGAAGTTGTAGGTGGGCGTGCCATCCGTCCGCACCAGGATCCAGTCGTCCAGCGTGTCGTTGGCGAACGTGACGGTGCCGAGGATGGCGTCCTCGACCACCGTCTGTCCGCCGAGCGGCATCTTGAGTCTCAGTGCGTGCGGCTCGGAGGCCGGCACGCCGGCCTCGCGGCACGTGCCCGGATACCGGAACTGCTCCTTGCGGGCCTTGGCGGCGGCGCGGAGCGCGTCGAGAATCTCCGGCGTGCAGCGGCAGCGGTACGCCCGCCCGTCGAGGAGCAATCGCTCGCCGTGCGCGCGGTAGATCTCGAAGCGCTCGGTCTGGCGATAGCCGGACGCGGGAGGGCCCTCGTCCCAGTCGAGCCCGAGCCAGCGAAGGACGTCGAGGATCTGGACGATGTGCTCCTCGGTCGAGCGCGACCGGTCGGTGTCCTCGATGCGGAGGATGAAGACACCCTTGTGGTGCCGCGCAAAGGCCCAGTTGAAGAGCGCGGTGCGCGCGCCGCCCACGTGGAAGGAGCCCGTGGGGCTGGGAGCAAAGCGGACTCTGACCGTGTCAAACATGGGCATTCATTCTACCCCGGCGCGCCCGCGTGGGCGCGGGACCAAGCGGGGGGATGGCCGGCGGCCGGTACACGCCGAGTCAGTGCGTGATCGGCGCTGCGGATCCTGATGCAGGTCAGCCTGCGCGAAGCACTGGCTTCGGCAGGTTGGACAGGTGCCTCGCCGCCTGAAAAAGGTCGACGGCCTTCTGGGCGTTGAGCCAAAACTCGGGCGAGATCCGAAACGTGGCGCCCAGTTTCAAGGCCATTTCGGCGGTCACGGAGCTGCGGCCATTGACGATGCGGTTGATGACCTTGACATCGCAACCGAGGTGATCTGCCAGTTGCTTTTGAGTCATGCTAAGGGGAATCAAGAATTCCTCGCGAAGGATCTCGCCCGGGGTGGTGGGCTCTCTGCGCCGAGTCAACTCTCTCATCATGGCCCCTCAGTGGTAGTCGCGGATGTCGACCTCGGCGGAACCGGAATCCGTCCAGCGGAAGACGACTCGCCATTGGTTGTTGATGCGGATGCTGTGGAACCCTCTCAGGTTCCCCTTGAGCGCCTCGATTCGATTGCCCGGCGGCGACGCCAGATCCGTGAGCACCGCAGCGTAGTCGAGCATGTCGAGCTTCCTGGCGGCGACCTTCGCACCGTTCGCCCAGCCGACACCCTTCAAGAGCCGCCCCTCCCGGAAGAATCGCGCGACGGCCGGGCTGGCGAAGCTGTGGATCGCCATCCGCGGCATCATACCGTGGCGCGGTATACTCCGTCAAGGTATGCAGGGCAAGGAATCGAACTGGCTACCGACGCCCGCCCAGCCGTTCTCCCTCCCATGCAGGATCCCCTCGCCGTGCAGGCCATCCTCACCCACTTGGCCCGCTCGGGCGCCCCCGCGCCGCCCGGCCCCGCCCCACCTGCCCCCGCCGCACCCCCGTAGCCCGCGGCCCAGTCCCTCTCTCGACGCTGCCCCTGACACGCGCCGGTGCCCCAGGCCCGCCGCCGCACCCCTCCGCCCGCCTCGTGCCCGCGAGCCCGCGGCGACGCAGGATGGCCCGGGGCACAGGGCGATCGCGGTCCTGACGCTCACCTTCGCCCCGGTGACGCGGGCAGTCCCGGGTCTCAGGCTGGGGATCCGCAGGGCAGGCCGCATGCTACCCACCCAGGTCGCGCGGCGAGGGAGCCGAGGTCGCAGCGTTTGTCCGTCCTATGCGCTTCGGGTTCAGCACCCCACGACGCACTTGCCCGAACCGTCGAACTCCATCGTGCGGCCGCTGATGGCGAGGTGCGGCGCGACGCCTTTCAACTGCTTGATGAGTGCGGCCGCGCGCGAAGCGGGCCGGAGCTTGCCGCCTTCGGTCACGGCCTCGTTCGGATGCGAGAGGATCACCGACGAGGGCCGGACGAGCTCGTTCATCGCGTAGGCTTGCGAGGTCACGGTCCCCGCGGTCGGCCCGAGATTCAGCAGCGCAAGATTCGCCTTGTGATATTCATTCACGACCGTTTTCATCTCGGTATGGATGCCGGTATCGCCCGACAGATACGCGGAGAGTCCGTTGCTGAATTTGACGACGAAGCCGGTCGGCGGTCCGAGGACCAGGCTCGTGCCGTCGGGCTCGTGGTTCGCGCGCTGCGTGTCCGACAGCAGGGTGAGCGGCACGTTGTTGGCGTGCGACGCGTAAACGATGGTGATGTCCACGCCTTGCGATGCGCCGGCTACCCTCGCGCTGAATGCGCCTCCGAGATGCGTATTCGAGCGGCACGACGTCGCGACCGGGACGTTGGTCGCACCCGCGGTTTGCGGGCAGACGGTGAGCGGCTTGCCGCCGGTGATTTTCTGGATTTTCGTGCCGATGAAAATACCCATATCGTTCGTCATCACGATCGCCGACTGCTTCGCCGCCGCGATTTCCGCGGTCATGGAGTTCGGGCCGGCCGGCACCGACTCCACCGCGGCGCACGTGCCCGCGCCCGGCGCCTTGAGCTTGCGGTCGCCGATGTGGTCGCCATGCGCGTGGCTCAACAGCACCATATGGATAGCGCCCAGTCGCGGATCGTCGCTGCCGGTGAGGGTGTGGCCCACGTCGTACAGCAACCGGACGCCGGTGGGGTCCTCGAACAGCGTGGCGCGGTCCATCGCGCACAGCTCACCGTCGTGCGAACCGAGCGGCGTGATCTTCACGTTCTGAGCCACGGCCGGAGTTGCAGCCAGAGCGAGTGCGAGCACTGCACCAGCACATGCGATCTTCATCGTTTCCCCCTCTCCGAAAACGCCAGCTTAATCGTAATCAAGCCGGCAGCAGCGCGCTGAGCGTCGCGAGCGCGAAGACGAGTGTGGCCATCGCGATTGCCCTCGCGCCCCGCGTTATCCTCCGCCGCCGCGGGGTCGTAGTCAAGGAGCGAGCGGAGGGGTGGGGCGGCGGGGCCGGGCGGGCGCCGCCGGGTGGCAGGGGCAGCATCGAGAGTAGGAATGAGCTGCGGGCTCCGTAGCCCCTCCTCGGCACGGTCGGGGAAGAGACGGGCACCTAGTCCGTGATACGATTTGCCCCATGGCTGAAGAGACCCGCGCGTCCAACTTCGTCCGCGAGATCGTCGAGGCGCACAACCGCGAAGGCCGCTTCGGCGGCACGGTGATCACGCGCTTCCCCCCCGAGCCGAACGGCTATCTGCACATCGGCCACGCCAAGGCCATCTACCTCGACTTCGGGCTGGCGCAGGACTACGGCGGCCGCTGCCATCTGCGTTTCGACGACACCAACCCGACCAAGGAGAGCCAGGAATACGTGGACGCCATAATGGAAGACGTCCGCTGGCTCGGCTCCGACTGGGGCGCGCACCTCTACTACGCCAGCGACTACTTCGAGCGGCTCTACGAGTGGGCGGAAGAGCTCATCCGCAAGGGCAAGGCGTACGTGGACGATCTCACCGGCGATCAGATTCGCGAGTACCGTGGCACGCTCACCGAGCCGGGGCGGGAATCGCCGTATCGCAATCGCTCCGTGGACGAGAGCCTCGACTTCTTCCGTCGCATGCGCGCCGGTGAGTTTCCCGACGGCACCAAGACGCTGCGAGCGAAGATCGACATGACCTCCGGCAATATCAATCTGCGGGACCCGGTCATGTACCGCATCCGCAAGGCCACGCACCAGCGCACGGGCGATGCGTGGTGCATCTACCCGATGTACGACTGGGCGCACGGCCAGTCCGATTCGATCGAGGGCGTGACGCATTCCATCTGCACGCTGGAGTACGAGGACCACCGCCCGCTCTACGACTGGTATCTCGACACGCTCGGCATCTTCCATCCGCAGCAGATCGAGTTCGCCCGGCTCAACCTGTCGCATACGGTGATGAGCAAGCGCAAGCTGCTGCAGCTCGTCGAGGGCGGGCACGTCAGCGGCTGGGACGATCCGCGCATGCCCACCATCGCGGGCTTGCGCCGCCGCGGCTATACGCCCGCGGCGCTGCGGGACTTCTGCAACCGCATCGGCGTGACCAAGAACGACAATACGGTCGAGCTGGCGCTCCTCGAGCACTGCGTCCGCGACGACCTCAACAAGCGCGCCCTGCGCCGCATGGCCGTCCTGCGCCCGCTCAAGCTCATCGTCGAGAACTATCCTGAGGGCAAGCTTGAGGAAATGGACGCGGTGAATAACCCGGAGGACCCGGCGGCCGGCACGCGCAAGGTGCCGTTCAGCCGCGAGCTCTGGATCGAGCAGGACGATTTCCGGGAGGATGCCCCCAAGAAGTACTTCCGGCTGACGCTCGGCGCCGAGGTCCGCCTCCGCTACGCCTATATCGTCCAGTGCACCGACTTCAAGAAGAACGCCGCCGGCGAGATCATCGAGGTGCGCTGCCGGTACGACCCCGCCACCCTCGGCGGGGACAGCAAGGGGCGAAGCGTCAAGGGCACCATACACTGGGTGTCGGCGGCCCATGCCGCCGAAGCCGAAGTCCGGCTCTACGACACGCTCTTCGCGCAGGCCAAACCGGATGACGCGGAGGATTTCAGGACGGCGCTGAACCCACAGTCGCTGACCATTCTTCCGGGGGCCCGCGTGGAGCCGGCGCTGGCCGCGGCGGCGCCGGGCGCGCTCCTTCAGTTCGAGCGCACCGGCTACTTCTGCGTGGACACGCGCCACGCGGCACCGGGCCGCCCCGTGTTCAACCGCACGGTGGGGCTACGCGACACCTGGGGCAAGATCGAGAAGGCGGCCGGCTAGAACCGCACGCGGCGCATCACGGCGTGGGGGAGGAGGCGGATGGCGAGCATTACCCAGCGCCAGATGGGTGGGACGTAGACGACCGGCGTCCCGTGGTCGATCGCGCGCAGCACGACCCGCGCCACGGCGTCCGGCTCGCCCGCGAACGGCGGCACGGGCAGCCCCGCCGTCATCGCCGTCTTGACGAAGCCCGGCCGCACGCAGACGACGCGCACGCCGCGGTCGGCATACGCCAGGTGGAGCCCCTCGAGGAAGGCCGACAGCCCCGCCTTGGACGCGCCGTAGAGGTAGTTGCTCTGCCGGGCGCGGTCGCCGGCGACCGAGCTGAAGGCGCAGACCGTGCCCCCGCCGCGCCCGGCCAGGCGCTCCGCCGCCTGTTGGCACAAGACCGCCGTCGCCGTGAAGTTGACGTCCAGCAGGCGCCCGAGCCGCGCCGGATCGCGCTCGAGCGACTCCTGAGGGGCGAAGTCGCCCGCCGTCACCACGAGCGTGTCGAAGGCCGCCAGGGCCCGGTCGGCCGCGTCGAGCGCCGCGGCGAACCCCGCGGGCTCGGCCAGGTCCAGGCGCGCTGTCGCGACAACGCCGCGGGCGCCTCGGACGAGGAGGTCGCGGGCCGAGACTTCGAGCTCGGCCGCGTCTCGCCCGAGAAGGACCAGCGCGTCGCCGCGCTCGGCCATGAGCCGGGCCAGCGCGCGGCCCATGCCTCGCGTGGCGCCGACCACGGCGGCCTTCACGGCGTATCTCCCAGCACGCGCACCGACTGGGCCGAGCGGAAGCGGTGCTCCGGATCCCAGCGATCGCGCACCTTCCGCCACTCGGCCAGGCGCGGCACCATGAGCGCGAAGTCCTCCGGGCGGGTGACGGCGTCCTTGGCGAGGTAGACCCGGCCTCCCGCGGCGATCACCGTCGCGTTCAGCTCGTGGACCAGGGCCTCGGTGCGCGCCCCCCGATAGGGAAGGTCGAGCGCCAACGTCGTGCCCTCGAGAGGAAAGGACAGGTAGGCGTCGGACTCAGGCCCGCAGTCCTTGATGACCGCGAGAAAGGAAGCTGTTCCCGCCTCAACGACCCGCTCGAGCAGCTCGGCGACGGCCGGCGCGCCGGCGGCGCGCGGCACCACGCACTGGTACTGGAGGAAGCCGCGCCGGCCATACAGGCGGTTCCAGTCGCCGATCGCATCGAGCGGGTAGAAAAAGCCGTGGTAGGGCACGGGCCGCGCCGCGCCGCGGGTACGCCGCGCGGGGGTCCGGCGCGCGTGGCTCCACCAAGCGTGTTTCCACCACGCGTGTTTCCACCACGCGTGTTTCCAGTAGTACGCGGCGTTGAAGCCGCGCATGAGGACCGGGCTCAGCAGCCACTCGGGAGCGTCGAACGGCACGGCGAGCCGGCGCGGCTCGGGCGGCGGCCCGGCGGGCGCCTCGGCCTGGGAGGCGTGGCGACCGCGCATCAGGATCCCCCGCCCCAGCGCGGCGCCCCGCGCGAGGCAGTCGATCCAGCCGACGGTGTACGGCCAGTCCTTGCCGGCATCCCAAAGGCCGTCGAGCATCGCCCCAAGCCCCGGCACGGGCTCGGTCTCCACGACCATCCACGCGCTCTCCACCGGCTGGAGGCGGAGCGTCACCTCGGTGATGAGCCCGGTCAGCCCCATCCCGCCGATTGTGGCGAGGAACAGCTCCCGCTCGCGCGCGGGGCCGCACTCGACCACGCTGCCGTCGGCGACCTGGAGCACCAGGCGATCGACGAAATGTCCGAAGGAGCCGTCGCGGTGATGATTCTTGCCATGCACGTCGCAGGCGACGCAGCCGCCGACGGTGACGAACTTCGTCCCCGGCGTCACCGGCGGAAACCAGCCGCGCGGTAGGAAGACGCGCAGGATCTCGGCAAGCGAGAGCCCCGCCTCGCAGGTGAGCGTGCCCCGCTCGCGGTCGAAGGCCACCACGCGGTCGGCCCGCGCCGTCTCGAGGATGAGCGCGCCGGGCGCGGCCGGCACGGCCGCGTCGCCGTAGGATCGGCCGAGCCCGCGCGGCAGGACGGGGCGGCCGTCCGGCGGCAGCTGGAGCCGTTCAGGCCGCGCGACGGCTCCCCGCTCGACGGGGTGGCGTCCCCAGCCCGCGACCGGCTCGAGACTCAGCCCGGCCGACTTTAATTCGGCCGACTTTAACTCGGCCATCGGGGGCCGTAGATGATGGCGAGCGTCGTGACTATCCACAGGAAGGCGTCCAGCAAGAGCCCCCGGTCGGTGACCAGGAGGTCCGACGGGTTGCCCCCCAGGTCGCGGCGGTACAGGAGGTAGAGGTAGCGGAAGATGCCGTAGAGCACGAAGGGCAGGGTCAGCGGCAAGAGGCGGGTATGGAACTTGGCCACGGTCTCCGGCGACATGGTGTAGAGCGCGTAGGTGGTCACCGTCGAGGCCGTGACGACCGAGATCATCTGGTCGAGAAAGCCCTCGCTGTACTCGGCCAGGATGGGCCGGTGGGCGGCGGCATTGCCGGTCAGCGAACGGTACTCGTGCCGGCGCTTCCCGAGGGCCAGGAAGAGCGCGATCAGGATGGTGCAGATGAGCAGCCATCCTGAGATTTCGACGTCCACGGCCACGGCGCCCGCCACGGCGCGCAGCACGAAACCCACGGCCACCGTCAGCACGTCGAGGATGACGAGGTGCTTGAGCCATAAGGAATAGGCCGTGAGGAGCACGCCGTAGAAGAGCGCCACGAGCCCGAAGGCCGGCGACAACCTGAATGCGGCGGCCAGACACCCGGCAAGCAGCAGGACGCCGAAGCCGATCGCCGCGCCGATCGGCAGCGCGCCGGACGCGATCGGGCGCCGGCGCTTGGACTCGTGCAGGCGGTCCTTGTCCACGTCCGCGACGTCGTTGAAGAGGTAGATGGCCCCGCTGAGGCCGCAGAAAATGGCGAAGGCGGCGAGAGCCGGCCAGACCCGCGGGGTAAGGAGCTGCTGGGAGAAGATGACGCCGGCGAAGACGAAGAGGTTCTTGACCCACTGGCGCGGGCGGAGCGAGGCGAGGAGGGCCAGGGTCAGGCGCACGTCGGCGCCTCCTACAACCGGATCACATGCGGCTGGGCACCCAACGCTCCGGTCAGGTTGCGTGTGTCGAGGACGAGGCGCGCCTCGCGGCAGAGCCGCGCCGGGTCGAACTCGCGGTGGGCCGTGAGCACCGCCACCAGGTCGTAGGACGCGAGGTCGGCGGTCGCCCAGTCCACGCCGGCGAGCCGCCGGCTGCCTACCGTGAGCGCCGGCACGTGGGGATCGGCGTAGTCCACGCGCGCGCCGCGCAGCAGGAGCGCGTCGATGATCTCCACGGCGGGCGAGTCCCGCACGTCCCCCACCCCGGGTTTGTACGCGACTCCCAGTGCCAAGACGCGCGAGCCCTTCACGGGCTTGCCCTGGTCATTGAGGGCGTCGGTCGCCAGCTGCACGGTGTAGGCGGGCATGCCGCCGTTGATCTCGTCCGCGAAGGCGATGAAGCGCGCCTCGTAGCCCATCATGCGCGCGCGCCACGACAGGTAGTAGGGGTCGCTCGGCAGGCAGTGGCCGCCGATGCCGGGCCCCGGGTAGAACGGCATGAAGCCGAAGGGCTTGGTCGCGGCCGCGTCAATGATCTCCCAGACTGACAGCCCCAGGCGCCGGCACATGATGGCGAGCTCGTTGACGAGGGCGATGTTGACGCTGCGGAAGATGTTCTCGAAGAGCTTGACCATCTCGGCCGTCTGCGGGGACGAGACCGCCACCACGCGCTCGACGATCTGGCCGTAGAGCGCGCAGGCGAGCTGCCGGCAGGCGGGCGTCACGCCGCCCACGATCTTGGGGATGTTGGAGAGGCCGTACGTACGGTTGCCCGGATCGATGCGCTCCGGCGAGAAGGCGAGGAAGAACTGCTCCCCGACGGCGAGCCCGGAGGCGGTGAAGCGGGGCAGCAGCACCTCCTCCGTCGTGCCCGGGTAGGTCGTCGACTCGAGGACCACGAGCTGGCCGGGACGGAGGATCTTGGCGACCTCGTCGGCCGCCGCCACGATGTGCGAGATGTCCGGCTCCTTGGACTTGCCCAAGGGCGTCGGCACGCAGATGATGATCGCGTCGGCGGGGACGAGCCCTCCCACGCTGCCGGCGACCGTCAGCCGCCCGGTCCTGACGAGCGGCGCGAGCTCGTCGCTCGGCACGTCCTCGATCGGGCTCTGGCCGCGCCCGATGAGCGAAACCCGCCCCGCATCCGCGTCCACCCCGATCACGCGCATGCCGGCCTTGGCGAAGGCCACGGCAAGTGGAAGCCCGACGTAGCCGAGCCCGACCACGCCGACCGTCACGTCGCGACGCTCGAGCCGCTGCATGAGATCCGCCCTGACACCGCCGCCTGCTGACACCGCCGTCACGCGAGCCTCTGGATCGCGGCCGTGACCGCGTCGGCCACGCTCCGGACCTCGTCGTCGCTGAGCTCGGGGAAGCACGGCAGGGACACGACCTCGGCGGCCGCGCGCGCGGCGTTGGGGAAGACGCGGTCGACGTCGCGCACGGCGAACATGGGCTGGGCGGGAATGGGGATCGGGTAGTGCACGGCGGTGCCGACACCGGCGTCGGCGAGCGCCCCGACGAGGGCGTCCCGCTTCGGGGTCCTGACCGTGAACTGGTGGTAGATGTGGCGTGCCGGCGCCCGCTCCTGGGCCAGCACCAGCGGCGTGCCCTGCAGCAGCTCGCGGTAGCGCGCGGCGATCTCGCGGCGCCTGTCGTTCCAAGCGGGCAGGTGCCGGAGCTTCACGCGCAGGAACGCCGCCTGAAGCTCGTCGAGCCGGCTCGAGTAGCCGAGCTCCACGTGCTCGTACTTCCGCGGCGAGCCGTGATCGCGGAGCCGCCGGACCGTCTGGGCGACGTCGTCACGGGCCGTCAAGACCATGCCGCCGTCGCCACAGGCGCCGAGGTTCTTCGTCGGGTAGAAGGAGAGGCAGGCGACGTCGCCCCAGGCTCCGGCCGGCCGGCCGGCGTAGCTGGCGCCCACGGCCTGCGCCGCGTCCTCGATGACGGCGAGCCCGCGGGCGCGGGCGATGTCGGTGATCGCGTCCATAGCGGCGGGCTGGCCGTAGAGGTCCACCGCCACGATGGCGCGCGTCCGCGGCGTCACGGCCCGCGCCACCAGCGCGGGGTCGAGGTTGTACGTGACCGGGTCGATGTCGACAAAGACGGGCCGGGCGTCCACCATCAGCACGGCGCTGGCCGACGCCACGAACGAGAACGACGACGTGATGACCTCGTCGCCGGGCTTGACGCCCACCGCCTTGAGGGCGAGCACGAGCGCGTCGGTGCCCGAGTTGACGCCGATGCCGTGACGGGTGCCGCAGAGCGCGGCCAGCTCGGCTTCGAGCGCCGCCACCTCGGGCCCGAGGATGAACCGGCAGGAGGCCAGCACCCGCTCGGCCGCCGCCACCAGCTCGGCGCGGAGCGCCCCGTGCTGCCGCGCGAGATCGATCTGCGGGATCAGAAGCCGAGCCCCCCCGCCGACGTGCTCGCCTGTCCAATGCCCAGGAGGTTGACGGAGAACCGGAACTCGCTGTCCTGGCCGTAGCGGTAGACGTACTCGGTCGTGATCGCCCAGCAGTCGAAGTGAATGTCGAGCCCCCCGCGGACCTCCGTCGCCCGCCCGGCAGTGACGTCCCAGGCACTCTTCACTTTCGCGTCCACGAACCGCGATAGTCGCACCGTCCCGCCCGCCTGTATGAAGCGAAAGCCCTGCTGCTCATTGAAGCGCGGCCCCACGTTCGCGGAGAAGTCCCGGAAGACCGCGCTGATGTCCGCGTTGGCGTCCCGGAGCCCCAGGTCGTAGACATTGTACCGGGCATCCGCGCGGAACCGGAGGTGCTCATTCGGCTGGACGAGGGCCTCGGCCAGGAGGTCCTTGAACTGCGTCCCGACCGGGAGGAAGTTGAAGGTCTGGCTCACCGTCATCCGCGCCATCTCCCAGCGCACCGGCAGCTCGTTGGGCCCCGACGTGGTCCGCGCGTTCAGACGGTTCGTCAGCGAGTACGTCACCTCGTTGGCCTTGTTGACGGCGTCGATGCCCGTCCGCGCCTCGTAACCCGGGTCGATGCGGCTCGTCGGGCCCCCGCCCGGCTCCCACTGCGGGTTGGCCTTCTGGTTGAGGCCGCGGATCTCGAGGAAGTTGGCGCGCGGCTCGATGACGTGCTCGAGCGCGGATATGCCGCCGGCGCCGTCGAGGGTGTACACGCGCGAGGCCCGCGCATCGACGAGCAAACCGCCCTCGATCTGCTGCCGCAGTCGGTCGGTGTTCTTCGTCGCCTCGATGGAGACCGGGGTCGCCGAGACCGGCCCGAGGGAGACCGCCTGTCCCACCACCTCTCGGTTGTAAAAGGTCAGGCGGCCGCCGGCGTAAGGCGTCACCGTGAAGAGCCCCGCCACCGGCACGGGCATATAGAGGCGCGGGTGGAAGTCGGCGCGGACTCCCGCGGAGCCGACCTCGCGGACGAAGTTCACGAAGGACGCCTGCCCCTCGTAGAGCAGGCCCGGGACCCCGGGCAGGGGCTGGCGCAGGCTCGTCAGCTTGATTTCCGGCGCCCGCTGGAGCTCGACCGCGCGGGTCTGCGTCAGGTCCTGGTACCAGTAGACGCGCCCGACCAGGTTGAACGAGTTCCAGCGCTGGGTGACGAAGGCGTTCGTCTCGGCGATCTGCCGGACCCGGTCCGCGGTCGTTACGGCGTAGGTCTTGTAGATGTTGTCGTCGGACGTGACGTTGGAGTCGAGCTTGAAGGACAGGCTCGGCGTCGCCTGCCAGATGTGCTGGAACTTGACGTAGCCGCGGTTCTCGGGCAGCCCTTCCGACTGCGCCGAGTTGAGGAACCTCTCGTTGAATCCGAACGCCGTCAGCTGGCCGCGGGTGTCCCGCGAGAGGATGTAGCGGTAGTCGAGGTCGGCTCCTATCCCCCGCTTGGTGTACACATCGAGGGCAAAGGTCAGATCCTGGCTATCGTTGATGGCCCAGTAGTACGGCGTCCGCGCGAGGAAGCCGTAGCGGGAGTTGGAGCCGAACTCGGGGAAGAGGAACCCCGACTTCCGCACGCGCCCGATGGATGCCGCGAAGAACGGCACCCATGGAATGACCGGGAAGCCCTTGACGAGGAACGAGGTGTCGGTGCCGGTGATCAGGTCTTCGAGGTCGGCCTGGGCCGAGCCGAGGCGGAAGGACCAGGCGGGGTCGTCACCCTCGCACGTGGTGAAGATGCCCTGCCGGACGCTGTAGACGCCCTCGCCCAGCCGGTCCATCCGGTCCGCGGAGAGGCGATAGTAGGGCGGCACGAAGGTCGAGCCCTTGTAGACCACGCCCGTGCCGGTATTGAGGTTGAAATCGATGCGCTCCCCCACGAGCCGGTCCTGGCCGTCGAAGAACACCGCCTTGCCCTGGGCGACGGCCTCGCCGGTGGCGCGGTTGATCTCCACGCGGTCGGCGACGAGCCGGTTTCCTCCGCGGGTGATCTCGACGTTGCCCGTGGCCAACAGGAGATCGGAGTCGCCGCCAACCTGTTGCATCCGGTCGGCGACGATATTGGTCTCACCCCCCGGGCCGCTCAGGGACAAGGGGGACTGCTGCGCCAAGGCCGGCCCGGGACCGGCGAAACCCCAGAGGGCCACGGCGAGGACCGCGGCCCAGCCTCGAGGGGTCAGCCGGCCGCGCGGACAGAGGTCGAGCGCTGATTTCGGGGACACAGACCCATATGGTATCAGCCACGCTGTACGGCTTGGCTAAAAATATCTGTATTTTCAGTGGCTTGGGCGAGAATCTCGCCTATGAGAAAGAGAGAGCCCGCCACACAAACGGTAGGGGTCTCGGCCTCTGAGAGGGCCATCTGTAGGGCCTCGGTGGGAGTAGCCGCCGTATCTACTCTTGTAGTCCCGCCGCCGACGAGGGCGCGAGCCAACTCAGCGAGCGAGGCCGGGGAGGAGGCCCGCGGGTGGTGGGCGGCTGTGCAGATGACCCGCTCGGCCAGCGGCAGGAGCGCGGCCAGGATGCCGGTCCGGTCCTTGTCCTCCGAGGTGCCGACGACGAAGGTGACGCGCCGGCCGGGGAAGTACGCCTCGAGCGAAGCCGCCAGCGCCCGCGCGCCGGCCGGGTTGTGCGCCCCGTCCACGATGACGGGCGGATCGCGGCGGATCAGCTGGAATCGCCCGGGCCAGCGCGCGCGGCCGAGACCCGCGCGGATCGCCGCGTCACCGGCGCCGAGGGCGCGGGCGGCCCCCGCCGCCAAGAGTGCGTTGCCGGGTTGGAAGACGCCCAGGAGACCGCAGCGCACGTCGCCCAGACGCCATCCGGGCCCTTCGAGATCAAACCACTGGCCGTCCAGTGACGCGCCTCGCATCCGCACGCGGAAATCGCGCCCCTCGACGAGGAGCGGCACGCCGACAAGGGTTGCCTGGCGGGCGAGGACGGCCTCGACGGCAGGCTCCTGCCTGGCCGAGAGCGCGACCCCGCTCCTGATGATGGCCGCCTTCTCGCCGGCGATGGCCTCGAGCGTATCGCCCAGATACGCCTGGTGGTCGTAGTCGATGCGCGTGATCACCTCGACGGCGGGACGGCCGACGGAGGTCGAATCGAGCCGCCCGCCGAGACCCGTTTCAAGCACCGCCACCTCGACGCCGTCGCTCGCGAAGTGGTCGAGCGCGAGCGCGGTCAGGGCCTCGAACATGGTCGCGTCGAGCCTTGCCAGGAGCGTGCCGAGGGCCTCCACGCCGTCGGCCAACACGGCCTCCTCGATCGGGCGGCCGTCCACGCGGATGCGCTCGCGCAGGTCCAGCAGGTGGGGCGAGGTGTAAAGGCCGACGCGGCGGCCGGCGGACTCCAGGATGGCCGCGAGCATCGCGGCGACGGAGCCCTTGCCGTTGGTGCCCGCCACCTGCACCAGGGTCATCGCGCGCTCCGGGCTGCCCACAGCCGCAAGGAGCGCCTCGATGCGCTCGAGGCCGGGGCGCATGCCGGCCATTTCTCCGCCCCGCAGCCCGGTGATGCGGGCCACCGCCTCGCGGTACGTCATGGTGCCGGCAGCGACCGGCCCGCGAAGAATCCGAAGATGCGGCGGAGGGTCTCCCGCATCTCGCGCCGCTCCACTACGAGGTCGAGCTGGCCGTGCTCGAGCAGGAACTCCGAGCGCTGGAATCCCTCGGGCAGCGGCTGGCGGATGGTCTCGGCGATCACGCGCGGCCCGGCGAAGCCGATGAGGGCGCGTGGCTCGGCAAGGATGAGATCTCCCAGCATGGCGAAACTGGCCGTGACTCCGCCCGTGGTCGGGTCGGTGAGAAGCGAGACGTAGGGCAGGCGCTCGTCGGCCAGCCGCTTGAGCGCCGCGGCGGTCTTGGCCATCTGCATGAGCGAGAGGATGCCCTCCTGCATGCGCGCCCCGCCGGACGCCGACACGATCAGCAGCGGCAGCCGCTTCTGGATCGCGAGCTCGATGGCCCGCGCGAGCTTCTCGCCCACGACCGAGGCCATGCTGCCGCCGAGAAAGCCGAACTCGAACACGGCGAGGACCACGGGGTGCCCCCCGATGCGCGCGACACCCGTCAGCACCGCCTCCTCGAGACCGGTCTTGCTGCGGGCGGCCTTGACGCGGTCCGTGTACCGCTTGGTGTCCTTGAAGCCGAGCGGGTCCTTGGAGCGCAGCCCCGCCTCGCGCTCCTCGAAGGAGCCTTCGTCCACGATCGAGGCGATGCGCTCGCGCGCGCTGATGCGGAAGGGGTAGCGGCACTTGGGACAGACGCGGCCCGCGCGGTCGACCTCCGCGCGGTAGACGATCTCCTTGCAGGAGTCGCATTTGACCCAGAGGCCCTCGGCGATGTTGACCTTCTTGGGCCTGTCCTCCCCTTCCCCCTTTCCCTTCCAGAACCAGGCGACCATGCTCAGGCCCTCGACTCTTCGCCTACGGGCCTGAGCGGCTCTTTGAGCGACGCGATAAAATCGCCGATCTTCGTCACGAGGTCGGCCTGGCCCGCGTGCTTCTCGACGAGCTGGACGATGGCCGAGCCGACGATGACACCGTCGGCCGCCTGTCCCACGGCCGCGGCCTGGGCCGGAGTGCCGATGCCGAAGCCGACGCAGATCGGCTTCGTGGTGATCCCGCGCAGAGTGCGCAGGTGCTGCGCCAACTCCGCCGGCAGCTCGGCGCGGGCGCCCGTCACGCCCATCAGCGAGACCATGTAGAGAAAGCCGCTGCTGGCCCGCGCGATCTTCCGCATCCGGTCGGGAGTGGACGTCGGCGCGACGAGGTGGATCAGGTCGAGCTCTGCGGAGTTCGCCTCGCCGCGCAGGGGCCCGGATTCCTCGGGCGGCAGGTCCGCGACGATGACGCCGTCCACGCCGCTCTCCACGGCCGTCCCGCAGAAGGCCTTGAGCCCGAAGGCAAGGAGCAGGTTGTAGTACGTGAGGAAGACCAGCGGCACGGCGGTCTCGCCGCGCAGCTCGCGCGCGAGCTCGAGCACGCGGGGCAGCGTCACCCCGGCGTGGAGCGCCCGCTGGGTCGCGCGCTGGATGACGGGGCCGTCGGCCAGCGGGTCCGAGAACGGCACGCCCAGCTCGACGATGTCCGCGCCGCGCCGCGCGGCCTCGACCACCAGCCGGCGCGTGAGCGCCAGCGACGGATCGCCCGCGGTGAAGTAGGGCACGAGCGCCCGCTCGCCGCGCTGTCGAAGCGCCGCGAACGTCGCCGCCAGGCGCCCGGCCGTCGTCACCGCCGGCCTCCGGCCGCCGCGGGCGCGCCGCGACCGGGGACGTCCGCGAGCGCCTCCTCCACCGTGTGGACGTCCTTGTCGCCCCGGCCGGACAGCCCGACCACGATGCTCTGGCTCTTCTTCATGGCGGCGGCAGCCCGCATCGCCCAGGCAACCGCGTGCGCGGACTCGAGCGCGGGCATGATGCCCTCGAGCCGCGTCAGGACCCCGAAGGCGTCCAGGGCCTCGACATCGGTCGCCGACTCGTACTGGAAGCGCCCCATCTCCTTGTAGTAGGCGTGCTCGGGCCCGGAGCCCGGGTAGTCGAGTCCGGCGGAGATCGAGTGAGCTTCGGCGATCTGCCCGTCGTCGTTCTGGAGCACGTAGCTCATGCTGCCGTGCAGCACGCCGACCGCTCCCGCGCCGAGCGAGGCGCCGTGCCTGCCGGTGGAGACGCCGTGGCCGCCGGGCTCGACTCCCACGATCCTGACGCGCGTGTCCTTGATGAAGGGCCAGAAGAGACCGATGGCGTTGGAGCCGCCGCCCACGCAGGCGACCAAGAGGTCGGGCAGCCTCCCCGTGATCTTGCGCGACTGGGCCCTCGCCTCCTCGCCGATAACGCGGTGGAAGTCGCGGACCATCATGGGGTACGGGTGCGGGCCCAGCGCCGATCCGAGGAGGTAGTAGGTGCTCCGCACGTTGGTGACCCAGTCCCGCAGGGCCTCGTTGACGGCATCCTTGAGCGTCTTCGAGCCGCTCTCGACGGGGATGACCGCGGCGCCGAGGAGCTTCATCCGGAAGACGTTGAGCGCCTGGCGCGCGATGTCCACGCTGCCCATGTACACCTGGCACTCGAGCCCCAAGAGCGCCGCCGCGGTCGCCGACGCGACGCCGTGCTGGCCCGCGCCCGTCTCCGCGATGATGCGCCGCTTGCCCATGCGCTCGGCCAGGAGCGCCTGGCCCAGCACGTTGTTGATCTTGTGCGCGCCTGTATGGCAGAGGTCTTCTCGCTTGAGAAAGATTTTGGCCCCGCCGCAATGCTTAGTGAGCCGCTCGGCGAAGTACAGCGGTGTCGGACGTCCGGCGTAACTCGCCAGAAGCCCTCTCAGGCGGCCGGTGAACCGCTTGTCCCGCATCGCCGCCCGGTAGGCCTTCTCGAGTTCGACGAGCGGGGCCATCAGCGTCTCGGGGACGAAGCGCCCGCCGAAGCGACCGAAGTGTCCGGCGGCGTCGGGGAGAGATCCGGGGTCGGGAAGGCGGGAGGTCATGCCGATCGAGCCGCGGCCACGAAGCGCCGCACCTTGTCGGGGTCCTTGGTGCCGGGACTCGCCTCCACCCCCGAGGTCACGTCTACGGCGTAGGGCTTCACGATGCCGATGGCCCGGACCACGTTCTCCGGCGTGAGCCCGCCCGAGAGAATGACTCTCGGCCTCGGCCGGTCGCAGTAGGTCGCAACGATGCGGGCGGCATGGCCCCACTCCAGGGGCTCGCGGGCCTCGCCCTCGCTCCATCGGACCGCTGTGTCGAGGAGCACCGCGGCGGCGACCTTGCTGTAGGACAGCACCTGGAACCCCTCGGTGACCCGGTACGCCGGCAGGCCCTCGATCGTCGACGCCGGCGGCAGCTTGATGGTCTTGATCACCGGCAGGTCGTAGCCGGCGAGGTCCTCGGGTTTCTCCTCGCCATGGAATTGCAGCGCTCCCAGTCCCGCCTCCGCGGCCACCGCCTTGACATGGCCAGGGGCGTGATCCCAGAAGATGCCGACCGTCGTGACGAATGGCGGCAGCTGGGCGATGATCGATGCCGCTGCCGCAGGCTCCACGTACCGCGGCGTCTTCTCCACGAAGATGAAGCCGAGGGCGTCCACGCCGGCGTCGACAGCACAGCGCGCGTCCTCGATATTGGTGATCCCGCAGATCTTCACCCTGATCAACTCAGCACTCGCCTCGCCGGGGATCCACTCAGCTCTCGCCTCATGGCTTCGCCCTTCGGCTCGAACTGCCACGCCTGCGGCTTGTCGGCCCCGTCTCGGCTCGAAAGGCCATCAGCACTCGCCTCATGGCTTCGCCCTTTGGCTCGAACTGCCACAGCCACCGTCCTGGAGCGTGAGCTCCCGCACCTTGGCCGCCACGTCCGCGGCCCGCACGAGACCTTCGCCGACGAGGACGGCGTGCGCCCCCGCCCGGACGACCCGTAGGACGTCGTCCCGCGTGAAGATGCCGCTCTCGCTCACCGCCGTATGCGCGGGCGGGATCCGCGGCAGCAGCGCGAGCGAGGCCTCGAGGCTCGTCTCGAGCGTCTGGAGGTCGCGGTTGTTGACGCCGATGACGGGCGCGCCGAGCGCCACGGCCCTGTCGAGCTCCGCGGCCGTGTGCGCCTCGACGAGGGTGGCCAGGCCGATGCCCTTGGCGGCGTGGTGGAGGTCGCGGAGCCGGGGATCGTCGAGCGCCGCCACGATCAGCAGCACGGCATCGGCGCCCGCGGCGCGCGATTCCCAGAGCTGGTACTCGTCGAGGATGAACTCCTTGCGGAGAAGGGGAAGGTCCACGGCCGCGCGCACGGCGACGAGATCACCGAGCGCGCCGCGGAAGTATTTCTCGTCGGTCAGGACGGAGATCGCCGCCGCGCCCGCCCGCGCGTAGACGCGCGCCTGGGCCACGGGATCGAGTGCGGCGTTCAGCGTGCCCCTGGAGGGAGAGGCCTTCTTCACCTCGGCGATGAGCCGGACGCCGCCCGGGGAGGGCGGTCTCAGCGCGGCCTCGAACTCTCTTGCGGGGCCGAGCCCGCGGCAGGACGCCTCTAGCTCGGCCTGCGGCTGTTCCCCGCGAAGCCGCCGGAGCTCCTCCCGCTTGTTCGCGAGAATCTCGTCGAGCGCGCCCATCCCATGACCTAATAGTCGCCGCGCAGCCCGTGCTCGTGCGCCGGGGCGAGATCGATGCGCGCCATCTGCTCGAGCACGTGCTCGCGCAGCGTCCGCGGCGGTGGCAGGTCGCGCACGATCTTCCCCCTCGCGATCAGCGGTTTGAGCAGCGCCTCCGCCGGTCTGCCGCCGGCGTCCACCGGCGCCGGCTTCGCGGCGGACAGCACCACGTTCGTCACCGTGCCGGGCAGGCGCCACACCTGCTTGGCGCCGGAGCGCTTGCCGCGCTTGGCCATGGGCCGACCTTCGATCTCCATGATGTCGAGCGCGAAGGACAGCACGGGCGCGTTCGCGATGGAGGTGCCGACGCCGTACCCGTCTACGAGGGGGTTGAGCTTGAGGATCTCGTACTCATCGATCCCGCCCGAGGCGAAGATCTTCACGTGCTCGAAGCCGCGGATGTCGAGCTCCCAGCGGACCTCCTCGAGGATGCGGAAGAAGTCACCGCGCCGCGACGACGGCGTGTCGAGCCGCACGGCGTACAGGTCCTTGCCGAGCGCCTCGGCGACGCGAATCGCCTCGAACTTCTCGTCCTGGAGGGTATCGATGAGGGCGACCCGCCTGACCTTCGGATCGATGACCTCGTGGAAGGCCTTCAAGGCCTCGACCGTGTCACCAAACATCAGCACGAGGGCGTGGGGGATCGTGCCCGTGGGGTCGGCGTCGATCAGCTCGGCGGCCTTGGTGACGGCCACGCCGTCGCAGCCGCCGACGAAGGCGTTGCGCTCGATCATCGGCGCGAGCGCGGGGTGCATCCGCCGCGCCCCGAACGAGATGACCGCGCGGTCGCCCGCGGCGCGCTTGCAGCGGGCGGCCTTGGTCGCGATGCCCGAGGCCTGGCAGAGGAGGCCGAGCAGCGCCGTCTCGTACTCTGCCCACTCGACGTACGTGCCCTCGATGACCAGCACCGGCTCGTGGGGACCGAAGATCGTCCCCTCGTCCATGGCCCACGCGTTCACCGGCAGCCCTTCCAGGAGCGCCGCCGCCTCCTCGATGCCGGCCAGGATGCCGAAGTTCCAGTCGGCCTGGGGGAAGCTCTTGAGCCGGATCTCTGCCTTGACGCGCTTGGTGAGGCCCTTGGCCTTGAGGATCTGTATGGTCCGCTGGAAGTAGACGTCCGACACCTGGCCCGCTTTGATCTCGGGCTCGGACGCGATGTGGAAGGCACGCTTCGGCTGGTTCGCCATGCTGGTAGAGGGCGAGTAGGACCGGCCCTCAAGTGGGCGGATTGTCCCAGAAACGCTCCGTGAAGTCAAACGGCTGCGGCTCCCTTCCGCAGCCGCAAGTCCCTGCCCTACAAGGACTTCCGGCTAGAGGTCGAGGCTCTTGAGGTAGGCGCGGAAGGCGTCGGCCAAATCGGGGCGCGAGAGCGCGAACTCGACCGTGGCCTTGAGGAAGCCGAGCTTTTCGCCCGTGTCGTGACGTTTCCCCTCGAACTCGACGGCGTAGATGGGACGGCGGCCGCGAAGGGTCCTGAGCCCATTGGTCAGCTGGATTTCGCCGCGGGAGTCGGGCGGGGTCTCGGCCAGGATCGGGAAGATATCGGGCGTGAGCACGTAGCGGCCGATGATGGCCAGGTCGGACGGCGCGTCCTTGGGGTCCGGCTTCTCGACCAGGTCCAGCACCTCGAACACGTTGCCGCCGAGCCCGCGGGGCACGATGACGCCGTAGCGGCCGATCTCGTCCTTGGGGATGCGCATCACGGCGAGCACGGGGCCGTTGTGCCGCTCGAAGACGTCGAGCAGCTGCCGCATGCATGGCACCCGCGAGACGATGATGTCGTCGCCCAGGAAGACGCCGAAAGGCTCCTCGCCGACGAGCGGCCGGGCGCAGAGGATGGCGTGGCCTAGGCCGAGCGGCTCCTTCTGGCGGACGTAGGAGACCGAAGCCATCTCCGAGATCGTCTTGATCTGCGCCAGCTCCTCGAGCTTGCCGCGATCCTGCAGGTAGTACTCGAGCTCGAAGGCCGCGTCGAAGTGGTCCTCGATGGCGCGCTTGTTGCGGCCCGTGACGAGGATGATCTCGTCGAGCCCCGAAGCGACCGCCTCCTCCACGACGTACTGGATGGTGGGCTTGTCGACGAGCGGCAGCATCTCCTTCGGCTGGGCCTTGGTGGCGGGCAGGAACCGGGTGCCGAGTCCGGCGGCAGGGAAGACGGCTTTTCTCACCCTCATCGTGGCGCCCGCTCCTGACCATACACGACGCACTCGGGAAACGGAATGCCCGCGTTATCGAAGTTCTCCTCGAGCCGCCACCCGCGAGCCGAAGTCAGGACGCTCATGCAGGCTCGATCTCGTCCTCCGCCCCCCGCACCGGGATCTTCAACTTCTTGACCCGGTACCAGAGGCTCCGCTCCGAGATGCCAAGGGGCCTGGCGGCTCGCGCCTGGATCCCGCTGGCCTTCGCGAGGGCATCGAGGATCATGCGTCGCTCCCAGTCCGCCAGGGTCTCGTCGAGCGACCCTCCCGCGGCGGCGAGAGGCAGCGCCGCGCCCGCCGGCGCCGCGGCCCTACTCCGAAGAGAAGGCGGGAGGTGCTCGGCCAGAATGACCTCGTCGGAGAATACCATGGCCGCCTCGAGCACGTGCTGGAGCTCGCGGATATTGCCGGGCCACGCGTAGGTCCAGAGGCAGGACAGCGCCGTTGGAGAAGATCAGCCGCTCCGTCGCGGCGGCATCCAACGTGGCGGCCTCGAGCGCCACGAGCCGGGTCAGGATCCGCAGGACGGGCGGCAGCCCCGCCTGGAGGTGGACCCCGCTGGCGTGACGTTCGGCCGCCAGCTTCAGGATCTCGTCGAGCTCGCTCACTCGCGGATCCTCCTCGCGCCTGCTCCGGGATTCACGCCTCGCGCACGGCACGCTAGCGGGGACCGCCCGCGCGCGTCAAGCCTCGGGCCTGTCCGGCGTTGGTTTCTCTGGTCGCCGCATGCGCTAGAATGCGCCCACCGGCAAGCACAGGATGCCGTCTTACTGGATCGAGGAACCGATGCTGCGGCGCAAACGGAGGGTCACGGCATGACGAGAGTCGACTGGAGCTACCACCGCAACGGCTGACAGACCTGCGCGAGAACGCAAGGGTTCCTTGCGAAGCGCGGGATCAGCGCGGCCACCCAGGTGGACGCGAAGAAGCAGACGATCACGGGCGGGCACGCCCTCGGTGTGCTCGCCAAGGTGGACGAGCTCTACGTCGTCAGGGGCAAGCGCGTCGTCCACATGGATCTCAGCAAGGACAAGCCGGACAGGGCCACGCTGCTGGGCCTCTTGCTGGGGCCCACCGGCAACCTGCGGGCGCCCACGCTCAGGAAGGGGCGGACGCTCCTCGTGGGCTTCGACGAGGCGACGTACAGACAGGTGCTGGGCTAGCGTCACCCAGGCCGCCTTCCTTGACAGCCCGGGGGCGCGGTGCCTATCATCCGCTGCCCAGATCCTCGTCATGAACCGCACGTTACTGCCCGGCACCCTCGTCGCCCTGCTCGTGGCCATCGCGGCCGGAGCGGGGTACGTGCTGCACGGCGTCGTCCCGATGCCGGGTGAACGCGGCGCGACCGCCTCGCGGCCCGCCGCAGGCCTGACGCCCGCCGAGGGCCTGCAGGCGGGTTTCGCCGGCGTCGCCGAGCACGTGCGCCCCGCGGTGGTCAACCTCGGCACCATCCAGAAGGCCCGCGCTCCGCGCTCCCCGGGCCCGCCGCCCGGGCGCGAGGACCCCTTCTTCCAGGATTTCTTCAAGCAGTTCTTCGGCCCCGAGGGGCCGGGCGGCGGCTCGGAGTTTCGCCGTCCAGGTCTGGGGTCGGGCGTGATCTTCGACAAGCGCGGCCTCGTCCTCACCAACTTCCACGTCATCAAGGGCGCCGACGAGATCACGGTGAAGCTGTCAGACAAGCGCGAGTACCGCGGCCAGATCCTGGGCACCGATCCGAAGACGGATCTGGCGGTGATCCGCTTCCAGCCCGACCACGAGCTGACGATCGCCGCCCTCGGCAACTCGGACGCGCTCCGCGTGGGGGAATGGGCCATCGCCATCGGCAACCCCTTCGGGCTGGACCAGACCGTCACGGTGGGCGTCATCAGCGCCACGGGACGCTCGGACGTTGGCGTCGCCACGTACGAAAACTTCATCCAGACGGACGCCTCCATCAACCCGGGCAACTCCGGCGGGCCGCTCCTGAACGTCAAGGGCGAGGTCATCGGCATCAACACGGCGATCTTCTCGCAGAGCGGCGGATCCATCGGCATCGGCTTCGCCATCCCCATCAACATGGTCAGGCGCGTCGTGGACCAGCTCGTCGACAAGGGCAGGGTGGTGCGCGGATGGCTGGGTGTGTCGCTCCAGCCGCTGTCACCCGAGCTGGCCGAGTCACTCGGGGTTACGGAGAAGCAGGGGGCCCTGGTCGCCTCTACCGTGCCGGGCGGCCCGGCAGCGGCGGCCGGGCTCCAGCAGAACGACGTCATCCTCGCCTACGACCAGATGCGCGTCGAGGATTACCACCACGTCCAGCGGTTGACGGCGGAAACCAAGGCGGGCACCAAGGTCGTCCTGCAGGTGCTGCGCAAAAAGCAGAAGGTCGCGGTCACCGTCATCGTCGCCGAGGCGCCGGACGACGGCCCCCGGCGCCCGGCCGGCCCGACCCCGAAGAGCTAGCCCCGCCCCTAGGCTACGAAAGGTGGGATCGGCGGTATGTCCACCTGCTGGGTCTTGACCTCGCGCACGCCCCGGACCGAGCGCGCCACCTCCACCGCTTCATCCATCGCCGCCGTGCCCTCGAGGGTGACCAGCCCGCTCTTGGCCTCGACCGTGATGCGGTACCTCCGGGTCTCCGGGTTCGTGGCGAGCGCCACCTGGACCTGCGAGGCCAGGGACCGGTCGGCGACGAGCTGCTGCCCCGCGGGCGTCGTCTGGAGCTCCGGCCGCTGGAGCGCGCCGGCGACGAGCTCCACGGCGGCGTCGATCGACAGCTTCTCCGTGTTGAGCACGATGTCGTAGAGGGAGGGATCGCGCAGGTCCATCTCGTACAGGTAGCGCCCGCGCCCGAGCTTCTCCGTGTCGTCCCGCCGCGCCATGTCCTGCACCGTGCGGGGATTGGTGTGCTCGCCCATCTGCCCGGAGAGCTTCTTGGCGAGGCGCTTGACGCGCAGGTCGAAGGGCGCCATCACGCGGACGCGTACCACGTGCGGGATGCCCCGCAGCAGCCACTGCCCGGCGCGGCCCATCAGCACCACGCGGTCCTTCTCGGCGAACTCGAAGAGCGCCGTCTGCAGTATCGTGATGGTGCGCCGGGTCTCGGCGTCGAAGCGCTCGAAGAGCGAGGGCTTGGACTCGTCGAGGCTCGAGAGCTTCTCCTCCTGGACACCGTAACGCAGCGCGGCGTCCGAGATGAGCTCCTGGTCCACGTAGTGCAGGCCCAGCCGCTCGGCCACCTTCTGGCCGATCTCGGGGCCGCCCGCGCCGATCTCGTGGGAGACGGAGAGAATGCTCATGGCTGGTCACTCCTTCCGGTATTTGTTCCGGAGCGCGGCGGGCGCGATGGCGATGCGCTTGCCGCTGACGTCGTCCAGGACGTAGACCTCGTCGGCCAGGGTGCCGCTGGCGAAGACCTCGAAGACCTCCAAGGCCTCTTCCAGGGTCGTGCCCGCGGGCCGCCCCGCCATCATCGCTTCCACAGCCTCGCGCTTGAGTCGCATAGGAGTGGGCCACTCAGTACCAGGAAAGCCCCCCGAACGCAAGCGCCTCTGGCCGGGATCAGGCCTTGGCGAACGAGACAAAGAAGGAGCCGAACTCGACGGGCTCGAAGCAGTCCGGGATCTCTCCGTGCTTCCACGCGCCGGGGATCTTGACGACCCGGAACCCAGGCTTGCCGCCCCAGCGCCGCCGGAGGTCGGCCTCGCTGAAGACCCGGCAGTGGTCGGCGTAGCCGTGCACCGGACGGTAGTCGGGGATCGGGCCGCGGGCGCGAAACTCGTGCATCGGGACGACAAAACAGAAGCGCCCACCCGGCCGCAGGACGGTCAGGATGGAGCGGACGGTCGCGGCCACGTCGCGGACGTGCTCGAGGACCGCGAACGAGTACGCCAGGTCGAAGCGGCCGGGCTCGAAGTACTCGTGGACCTCCTCGGCCAGGCCCTGGCGGAACGACGCTGTCTTCCAGCGGTTGAGCTGCCGGGCGATCCGGACGTTGGTGAAGGACACCTCGACGCCGTCCACTTCGAGCGCCGGGTGGCGCGCGCAGAGGGCCATCGCCACGCCGCCCTCGCCGCTGCCGGCGTCGAGCACGCGCCGCGGCTTCACGGCGTCGACCTCGCGCTCGAGCTCCTGGAACTCCGGGTCGCGGCCGCGTCGCTCGATCATCTTGCGGGTCTTCTTCCCGGACAGCATGCGGATCCGCTTCTCCAGGAGCTTGAACCCCAGCTTCCAGCGGAGCCCCTTGTACTGCTGCTCCTGGGCAAGGACGTAGGCCTCGCGGCTTTGCAGGTGGCCGAGCCACGAGCGGATCCGCGCCGCCTGCTCGGCGTAGCGCGGGTCGGGTCTGGCGGCGTGCGCCGCCTCGACGATCTCCAGGGCGCCGTAGATGTTCTCGCGGTAGAGCTCGAAGCGCACGCTTTGGATGACGCCGTCCACGTCTGCGGCGTCGGGGACCGGCGCGGACCCGGCGGACTCGCTCATGGTCTGGGCGCTCCTTCGGCAATCATCATATCACTCCCCGCCCGGCCGGTCGGCGCCCCGCGGCTCGGCTGACGGATCGAGGCCGAAGGCCTCGGCCAGGAGCTGATAGGAGCGCAGGCGCGCTTTGAAGTCGAATGTGATGGCCACGATCATGAGCTCGGCCGCCCCGTACGCGCCCGCCAGGGCGAGGAGCCGGTCGCGCACCTGTTCGGGCGCGCCCGCGATGGTGCGCCGCCTCGCGTGGTGGACGATGGCCAACTCCTGCTCCGTGTACGGGTACGTCTCGGCCTCCTCGACCGACGGGAACGCGCCGGGGCGGCCCGTGTAGAGGCGTGTGATCCACAGGTCGCGGCTCTTCGCGAGCCGCTGCGCCTCGGCTTCGGTGTCGGCGGCCAGCGCGAAGACGGCGACGCTCGCCCGCGGCGCCTCGAGTACCCCGGGACGGAAGCGCGCGGCGTATGCGCGGGTCACCTCGGCGCCTCCCTCGTCGCTGATGAAGTGGGCAAAGGCGAACGCCGTGCCGAAGTGGGCCGCGAGCGCCGCCCCCTCGTCGCTCGAGCCGAGCAGCCACAGCTCGGGCATGGTCGGGCCGTCGGGCATGGCGCGGATACCGCGGAAGGGATGGCCCTGCGGCAGGTCGCCTCGCAGGAAGCCGAGGAGATCGCTGATCTGGGCCGGAAAGTGCTCGATGCCGAGCGCGCCGGGCCCGTGGGCGAGCGCTCGCGCCGTCCGCGGGTCACTGCCGGGCGCGCGCCCAATCCCCAGGTCGATGCGCCCGGGGTAGAGCGTCTCCAGCATCCGGAAGTTTTCCGCCACTTTCAACGCGCTGTAGTGGCTGAGCATGACACCGCCCGAGCCCACACGGATGCGCGAGGTGCGCGCGGCCACGTGCGCCACGAGCACCTCCGGGGTCGAGCCGGCGAGGCCGCGGCTTGCATGGTGCTCCGCGAGCCAGTAGCGATGGTAGCCCCAGCGCTCGCAGGCTTGCGCCAGCTCGAGCGTTTCCGCGACGGCCTCGGCGGCGGTGCCGCCGGTGCGAATGGGCGACTGGTCGAGCACGCTGAGGAGAAGCACGGGGCCCGCGCCGTCAGGCAGTCGGTAGGCGGCGGGCGAGAACCTTGGCGAGGCTCTCGGGCGCGAAGCCCAGCTGCAGGAGCGCCACGCCCGTGTCCGCGTACTCGCGGTAGGCGCGGATGCGCCCGCCCTCGAGGTCCCCGCCGTCGAGATCCCCGCCGTCGAGATTGAAGACGCTCATGCCGGAAAACCGGACGCGGCGCCCCTCGCTTCGCGGCACGGCCGCCGTCGCCGTGTAGCTGAAGGTCCACTCGGCGGCGGCGCGGTGCGCATCCATCACGACAGAGTTCATCTGCCAGCGGTAGTCGCGGCCCTCGCGGAACATGCGCTCGAACATGCCGCGGAGAGCCGCGTGCCCGGTGTGCGGGCCATAGAAGAGGTCTCCGTAGGTCGCGTCCTCGGTGAAGCAGGCGAGGAGACCATCGACGTCGCACCGGTTGAACGCCTCCGCGAACCGCTCGACCAGATTCACGCCGGCTTCCGAACTCCGGCTCCCTCGACCTCGATCCGCATCTTGTAGAAGGAGCGCCACACGAAGATCACGGACACGACGAAGAATACCACCGCCAGGCTGCGGGTGAATAGGGCGCCGCGCTCGACCGTGAGCGACACGGCGAGCTCCACGGCCAGCAGGCCGAAGAGGGTCGTGAACTTGATGATGGGATTCATGGCGACGGACGACGTGTCCTTGAACGGATCGCCCACCGTGTCGCCGATCACGGCTGCGGCGTGGAGCGGGGTGCCCTTTTCCTTGAGGTCGACCTCGACGACTTTCTTGGCGTTGTCCCAGGCGCCGCCGGCGTTGGCCATGAACACCGCCTGGTAGAGGCCGAAGAGCGCGATGGAGATCAGGTAACCGATGAAGAAGTACGGCTCGAGGAAGGCGAATGCGAGCGTCGCGAAGAACACGGCCAGGAAGATATTGAACATGCCCTTCTGGGCGTACTGCGTGCAGATCTCGACGACCTTCTTGCTGTCGGTGACCGAGGCCTTGGTAACGCCCTCGAGCTTGATATTGGCCTTGATGAACTCCACCGCCCGGTAGGCGCCCGTCGTGACCGCCTGGATGGAGGCGCCGGTGAACCAGTAGATCATCGCCCCGCCCGTGATGAGGCCGAGGAGGAAGGGCGGATGGAGGAGCGAGAGCTTGTCGAGGTTCTCCGTCAGGCGGTGCGTGAGCACCACGATGATCGAGAAGATCATGGTCGTGGCGCCGACGACGGCCGTGCCGATCAGCACGGGCTTGGCCGTCGCCTTGAACGTGTTGCCGGCGCCGTCGTTCTCTTCGAGCATGTGCTTGGCCGATTCGAAGTTGACGTCGAAACCGTGGTCCTTGCGGAGCTCGGCCTTGATGCCGGGGATCTGCTCGATGAGGGAGAGCTCGAATACCGACTGCGCGTTGTCCGTGACGGGGCCGTAGGAGTCCACGGCTATCGTGACGGGTCCCATGCCGAGGAAGCCGAAGGCGACGAGGCCGAAGGCGAAGACGGCAGGGGCGACCATCAGGGCAGCCATGCCCTCCCGGCTGACCAGATACGCGGTGCCCATGAGCCCCACGACCACCATTCCGAGCCAATAGGCGCTGAAGTTCCCCGCCACGAGCCCCGACAGGATGTCCAGCGACGCGCCGCCCTCGCGCGCCGAGGTCACGACCTCGCGCACGTGGGCCGAGTTCGTCGAGGTGAAGACCTTCACGAACTCGGGGATGATGGCGCCGGCGAGCGTGCCGCACGTGATCACCGTCGCCAGCTTCCACCAGAGCGTGCCGTCTCCCAGCCCGGGGATCAGCCACCAGGAGACCAGGTACGTCAGCGCCACCGACACGATGGAGGTAATCCATACGAGGCTGGTCAAGGGATGCTCGAAGTTCATCTTGGTGGCGTGCGCGTAGCGACCGCGCGCCATCGCGTCGTTGATGAAGTACGAGGCGCCGCTGGCGACGATCATCATGACGCGCATCACGAAGATCCAGACCAGGAGCTGGACCTGGACCATCTCCTTCGGTACCGCCAGCAGGATGAAGGAGATGAGCGCCACGCCCGTGACGCCGTAGGTCTCGAAGCCGTCGGCGCTGGGGCCGACCGAGTCACCCGCGTTGTCGCCCGTGCAGTCCGCGATGACGCCGGGGTTGCGCGCGTCGTCTTCCTTGATGTTGAAGACGATCTTCATCAGGTCCGAGCCGATGTCGGCGATCTTGGTGAAGATGCCGCCCGCGATCCGGAGCGCCGAAGCGCCGAGCGACTCACCGATGGCGAACCCAATGAAGCAGGCGCCCGCGTAGTCCCGGGGGACATAGAGCAGGATGCAGAGCATGATCAGCAGCTCCACGCTGATCAGCAGCATGCCCACGCTCATGCCGGCGCGCAGCGGGATGGCGTAGACGGGGAACGCCAGCCCCCGGAGGCTGGCGAAGGCGGTGCGCGAGTTGGCGAAGGTGTTGATGCGCATGCCGAACCAGGCCACGCCGTAGCTGCCCCCGATGCCGACCAGGCTGAAGAACAGGATGATCGAGACCTGCTGGCCCGTGAAGTGCTGGAGCACGCCGAAGTAGAACGTCACGATGACCGCGATGAAGACCCACAGGATCATCAGGAACTTGCCCTGCTGGATCAGGTACGTCTTGCAGGTCTCGTAGATCAGCTCCGAGATCTCGAGCATGGACTGGTGCACCGGCAGAACCCTGAGCTGCTTGAAGATCACCATGCCGAACCCGAGACCGAGGAGGCAGACGAGCAGGCCCCACTGAAGCAGCGAGCGGCCGGTCATGCCGCCGAAGCTGACCTGGGAGAGGTCAGGGATCTTGAGATTGGCCTCGCCGCCGCCCTGGTGCTGGGCGGGGGCGGCTACGCCCTGGGCCCAGGCGGCGTCGAGCGCCGGACCGGCCATCGCGGCCAGGAGGACCAGGGCCAGGAGCACCGGCAAGACCCAGACGGCGCGCCGGTGCGTTTCGTGGGTTCCGTTCA